>JAVLCF010000030.1 GCA_031581195.1 Trueperaceae bacterium
CACGGGGTGGCCCGAGGGGAGCCGCGTCGATTGGTGGGGGCTGCCGGACGACGACGGCCGGCTCGAGGGGGCGCTCGTGTGGGACGACGGGGTGAGTCGCGCCCACGAGCGGGGCGTCGTGGATCGCTACGCCCTCTCCGCCGAGGTCGCGGCCGGCGGCGCGGTCCGCGCCGAGGTCCGCGCGGAGGTCCGCACCGACCTGGGCGTCCCCCCAATGCGCCTCCGCACGCCCCCGACCGCGCCCCCAACCGCGCCCCCAACCGCCACCCCCGACACCCCTGGCGACGCCGTCGATCCCGACCGCCCCTGGTGGACGCGCGACGACGCGGCGACGGCGACGCCCCTCGAGGTGGCGCGGACCGGCGACTGAGCGCCGGTCCCCCCGGGCGCGGCCCTACGCCGCGTTCGGGGGGGACCCGAAGCCGTAGGCGGCCTTCGCCGCGTCGTACGCCAACCAGCGCGCCATCGCGGGCGCGTCCCGTTCGTCGATCAGGTGCCGGGCCTGCAGGCCCGCCAGCCAGGCGGCGACGGCGCGCCGCCACACGTCGTGGCGGGTGGGGATGCTGGCGAACGCGCGGGTGTCGTCGTTGAAGCCCGCGAGGTTGTACACGCCGGCGGTCTCGACGGTGCGGTCGAGGTAGCGCTCCATGCCGAGGACGCTGTCGAAGAACCACCAGGGCGCCCCGAGCCGCAGCGCGGGGTAGTGCCCCGCGAGCGGGGCGAGCTCGCGGGCGTACGTCGCTTCGTCGAGGGTGAAGGGGATCAACCGAAAGCCCGGCTCGCGCCCGTACGCGTTCAACAGCGTATGCAGGCCCCGCGTCCAATCGACCGCGACCGGGATGTCCGCCCCCTTGTCCAGCCCGAAGCGCTCGAAGACGTGCGCGTGGTGGTTGCGATGGCTGCCGACGTGCAGCTGCATCGCGAGGCCGTCGTCGAGCGCCATGCCGGCCATCTCGAACAGCATGTGCGACGCGAACGCCGCGCCGTCCGCCTCGGTGGCGGTCCCCGCCAGGCCGCGCGCGAAGATCGCGCGGGCGTCGGCGGGGTCGAGCGGCTCGACGTGCGGCTGCGCGACGCCGTGGTCGCTGGCCTTCGCGCCGCGCGCCACGAACTGCGTGCGGCGCGCCGCGAGCGCCGCACGGAAGCCGTCCAGGTCGTCGATCTCGACGCCGGCCGCGGCCCCGAGCCGCGCGACGGCGTCGCGCCACCCGGGCGTGTGCACCTGCATCACGGCGTCGGGCCGGAAGGTCGGGACGACCGGCAGGCCGTCGGCCTGCAGGCGGGCGTGGGGCGTCAGGTCGTCGCTCGCGGCGTCGGTCGTGGCGAGCACCTCGATCCCGAAGCGCGCGAACAGCGCGCGGGGTCGGAAGGCGTCGCTCGCGAGCGCCGCCTCGATCCGGTCGTACGTGGCGTCCGCGTTCCCTTCGTCGGGGGCCTCGTGCACGTCGAAGAGGTCCGCCAACTCCGCGCGGATCCACAACCCCGTCGGCGTCCCTCGGAACAGGTGGAAGTGCGCGGAGAACGTCCGCCAGATGGCGCGCGGGTCGGTCTCGACCGGCGTCCCGTCGCGCGTCGGGACCCCGAGCGCCTCCATGGGCACCCCCTGCGCGTACAGCATGCGGAAGACGTAGTGGTCGGGAACGATGAAGAAGTCGGCGGGCGTCCCGAAGCGCGCGTCCGGGTCGGCGAGCAGGGCGGGGGGGACGTGCCCGTGCGGCGCCACGATCGGCAGGTCGCGGATCGCCTCGTACAGGTCGCGCGCCAGCGCCCGGACGCCCGGGTCGGCGGGGAACACGCGGTCGGGGTGGAGGCCTCCGGCCTCCCTCGGGGCGTGGGTCACGGGCGGTCTCCTTCCGAGGCCGGGAGGTCGAGCTCGGCCAGGATCCGCCCCACGAGCACGTCGGGGGGCGGGGCGGCGTCCAGGACGCGGGCCGGCTCGCCGGGTCCGGGCAGCTCCAGGGTGTCGAGTTGGCTGCGCAGCAGCGCGGGGTCGAAGAAGTGGTCGGTGCGCTCCGCGAGGTGGCGGGCGAGGAGCGCTTCACGGCCGTGCAGCAGGAACGTCGCGACCTCCGCACGGTCGCCGGTCAGGCGTTCGCGGTAGCGGCGCTTGAGGGCGCTCGAGGTCAGCACGACCCCCTCGCCGCGCGCCAGGTGGTCGTCGAGCGCCGCGCGGAGCGACGCGAGCCACGGTTCGCGGTCGGCGTCGTCGAGCGGCTCCCCGCGCGCCATCTTGGCGACGTTCGCGGGCGGGTGGTGGTCGTCCGCCTCGACGAACGCCCACCCCAAGCGCTCGGCGAGGGCGCGGCCCACGGTCGTCTTGCCGGAGCCCGACACCCCCGCCAGCAGGATGGCGCGCGGCGGTCCGCTCGCGCCGGCGGGGCGGGCGGCGACGTCGCTCGCGACGTCCTCGAACCAGGGCCAACGGACGCAGGCGGGCACGTCGGGGAACAGCACCACGTCGGCGGCGTCGGGGCGCCCCTTGAAGGCGACGGTGGTGACGTGCGCGGCGTCCAGCAGCTCCGCGGCGCGGCGCAGCGTCGCGCCGCTCACCGACACGTCGTCGACGAGCAGCACCCGCAGGCCGCGTACGTCGGGCACGGCCGCCTGCGGTTCCGGCGCGTCGTAGCGCGGGACGTTCGCGTCGTCGCGGTAGTTCAGCGCCAGGCGGCGGAGCGGCCGGTCGAGTTCGTACGCCACGAGCGTCGCGGGCGCGACGCCGCCCCGCGCGACGGCGACGACGACGTCGACGTCGGCCGGGTCGGGCAGGTCGGCCGCGCGCAGGCGTTCCGCGATGCGGCGCAGCGGGAGGTCCACCCCGCCGCTCACGCCGCGTCCTCCCGCAGCTTGTAGAGCGTCTCGCCCGCCTTCGCGACGTGCAGGACCCCCTCGTCCTCGCGGCCCTGGAAGGCGGCGGGATCGATCGTGGCGGGGTCGCGGTAGCCGAGGTTCAACGCCGCGCACGTCTCGGGCGGGATCTTCGACGCGAGGGTCACGCGGGCGCGGGGGACCTCCACGCCGTCCACCATCCGACCGTCGCCGCGCACGTGCGTGCTGTGCGCCAGGACCCCCAGGGGGACGTGCGCGAAGCGGTCCCACTGCTCCAGGAAGTAGGGCAGGACGTGGTAGCCGACCTCCTCGATCCAGCGGCCGTGGACGTGACTCACGACGTCCAGGTGCGGGGCGTGAATGATGAGTTCGCCGTCCTCGGCGAGGGCGGGCTCCAGCTTGTACATCGCCTTGCCCGCCGTCCACAACTCGTCGTACATCGGCGGGGCGGTCGAGAGCACGGTGTGGAACGGCCGGTCGACCCACCGCACGTGCCGGCGCGACGAGACCTCCACCGCGGCGCGCCACGCGTCGAACGGCGGCCCGACGAACAACGCCGCGAGGTCGCCGCCCTCGACGACCATCGACGCGAGCGTGGTCGGGGTGGGGACGAGGGCGGCGGCGGCCTCGATCATGGCGCGCACGGGGGTGTCCGCCACCCCGATCGTGCGGCGCACGCCGGCGAGCGCCCCCAACCAGTGCGTGACGTCGATCATGTCGCCGTCGCTGACGCCGGGAAAGAGGTACTTGTGGCCCCCGGAGTAGCCGACGACCTCGTGCGGGAAGGTCGGCCCGAGGATCAACGTCGCGTCGTGCTCCAGGACCGCGCGTTGGATGCGGACCGTGGCGCCGTCCCCGAGGGTCGGGTGCCAGCGGTCGCCGGCGATCGCCTGGATGCGCTCGCGCGACAACCGCCCGATCTCGACGAGGGCGTCGGGGTTCGCCCAGTCGTGGTTCACGACCCGGACGCGCGGCGCGAGCGCCGCGAGGTCCGCTTCGCTGCGCCCGACGAGGCGGGCGAGGCGGCCGGGGTCGAGGGGTGGGTGGGTCCCGAGCGCGACCATGAACGTCAGCGACGCCGCGTCCCCCAGGATCTCGAGGGCGGCGTCGAACAGCATCGGGAGCGGCAGGCTGCGGGTGTGGTCGGGGATCAACACCAGCACGTCGTCGCCGGCGAAGCGGCCGGCGAGGCCCGCGTCGAGGGTGGCGCGCACGCGCTCCGCGGGCAGCGTGCCGGTCTCCGCGACGGCGCGCGCGTGCAGGGCGCCCGGGTCGCCGGGGGGGAGCGTCACCTCACACCCCCCCGAACGCCGCGTACCCGCCGTCGACCGGTACGACGACGCCGGTCACGAAGGCGCTGGCGTCGGACGCCAACCACAGCAACGTCCCGGCCAGGTCGCCCGGGTCCCCGAAGCGGCCCATGGGGGTGTGCTCCAGGATCTGCCGGCCGCGGGGCGTGGGCGTCCCGTCCGCCTCGGTCAGCAACGCGCGGTTCTGCTCGCCCAGGAAGAAGCCGGGCGCGACGGCGTTGACGCGGACGCCGGGGCCCCACGTCGTCGCGGCGTACGTCGCCAGCCACTGCGTGAGGTTGTCGACGCCGGCCTTCGCCGCGGCGTAGCCGATCACCCGCGTGAGCGGCTTCTGCGCCGCCATGCTGGAGACGTTCACGACGCTCCCGCGCCCGCGGTCCGCCATGCCGCGCGCGAACGCCTGCGTCGGCATCAGGGTGCCGGTCAGGTTCAGGTCGACCACCGCGCGGAACGCGTCGGGGTCGAGGTCGAACAGCGTGGCGTCACCGTGCACGAGCGCGTCGGCGCGGTTGCCGCCGGCGGCGTTCACGAGGACGTCGGCGGGCCCCCAGGTCGCCTCCAGCGTGGCGGCGGCGCCCTCGAGGGCGCCCGCATCGAGGACGTCGGCGGGCAGCGCGAGGGCCTGCCCGCCGGCGTCCGTCAGGTCCCGGGCGACGCGGTCGGCGACGTCGGCGCGGCGGCCGAGGACCGCGACGCGGGCGCCGGCGCCCGCCAGGGCGTGCGCCATCGCGCCCCCCAGGACGCCGGTCCCGCCGGTCACGACCGCCACGCGGTCCGTGAGGTCGAAGGGGGCGGCGGCGCTCACGCCGGCCGGCCCCCACCGCGCGGTGCGAGGAGGGCGCCGGCGACGGCGAGCGTCAGAAGACCGGGCCACGACCACTGCCACGCGAAGGCGAGGGTGGCGGCGGGCGGGTCGCCGGCCAGGACGAGGCCGGTCACGACCGCGGCGACGAGGTAGGCGGGCGCGAGCGCGAGGCGGAGGCCGAGCGTCCGGGCGGCGGGCGGCAGGCCGTAGCGGAGCGCGAGGAGCAGCGTCACGACGAGCACGAGCTCGAGCAGGACCGTCGGCAGCATCGGGCCGGCCGGCATGCCGGTCACGAGCCGGTTGGCGAGGGGCGTGAGGACCGCGATCGACAGCGCGGAGACCGGATCGAGGCGCATCGCGGCGAGCCCCGCGGCGAGGAAGATCGGCAGCAGTCGGGCGCCCATGGGCGGGCCGGCCTCGACGGGCACGAGGTGGACGGCGAAGGGCAGCGCCATGCCGACGGCGAGGGCGACGCCGACCGCGCCGAGACGACGGACGAGGGGGGTGGTGGCGGTGGAGGTCATGCGGACTCCTTCGGGCGCGCAGCGGCGCCGGTGGCGTCGGTCGGGCCGACGAACGGGGTGAGGTGGCGGACGAAGTGGCGTTCGAGGGTGGCGGCGTGCGCCTCGCGTTCGCGGAGGAGGAGCGCGCGGAGGTCGGGGCGGTGGGCGTCGAGGGCGGAGCCGTAGGTGACGTGCAGCACCTGGCGGGCGTCGTCGTCGTCGAGGAGGGCCGGGAGGTCGGCGTCGCCGAGGACGTCCGGGGCGGGGACGCGGGCGAGGTCGGCGCCGATCAGGTAGCTGGCGCGGTCCGTCTCGAAGTGCGCGCGGGCGGTGGCGAGGATCGCGCGGAACAGGTCGGGGGCGCGGGTCGCGGCGACGCGCAGCGCCTCGAGGTACGAGGTGCCGGCGGTCTTGAGGTGGACGGCGCCGTGCGTCGCGGCGGCGATGAGGGGGTAGACGGAGAACTTGTCGCTGCCGGAGTGCAGCGACAGCTTGTACCCCCCGAGCTGCGTCGCGATGGCGCCGTGCACGGCCAGCGTGGCCCGCAGGGTGCCGAGGTCCCCACGGAAGTCGACGCCCTTCTCGAAGCGCCCGACGAAGCGGGGGGCGAGCGAGACGACCGGCAGCGCCAGGCGGCGCAATTCGAGCGCGAGGAGGGCGTGCTCGACGGGGCGGGTGGGGGTGCCGGTCTCGTCGACGGAGATCTCGATCTCGTGCGGGACGTCGGTCTCGACCAACGCCGCGTGCAGGGCTCGGGCGTGCGCGAGGGCGGCGCCGTACTTCGCGGCGGCGCGGGCGGCGTCCTCGGGGGTCACCTCCAGCGCGACGTCGCCGAGGTCGAGGCGGCGCCCGCCGTAGCGGCGGAGGTGGTCGGCCTGCGTCGTCTCGAGGGCGTCCCAGGGCAGGGCGTCGAGCTTCGCGTCGAGCGTCGCGCCTGTGGCGTGGTCGGCGTCGTCGTCGACGCGGTCGCCTGGATCGAACGTGAACAGGGTGAAGCCGGCGGCGGCGGTGGCGCGGACGTCGTCGGCGGTCTTGAGGTGGTCGGCGTCCGCGCCGAGCGGGCCGTCGTGGCCCGCTTCGAAGGCACCCCAGGTGGCGTCGTCCATCACCGCCTGCGGGGTGCGGCCGGTCCGGCCCATCTCGCGGATCGATTGTTGGGCGTAGATCGGTCGGATCGTGCCGTGGGGGTCGGCGGCGCGCAGCGCGCGGACGTGCCCGGGGGTGGCGAGCCCGAGCCGGTCGCCGAACCCCGCGCTCGCGCCCGGGCCGAGCGGCTGCGGGCGGAGGGCGGAGAAGGTGGCCCGAAGCCACGCGGCGTTCGTCGCGTCGGCCGGGCCGCGCGCGACGGCGTCGTCGCCGTCGGGCGTGCGGTCGGTCCAGTGGCCGCCGGTGAGCGCGGGGTCCTCCGGAGGGGCCAGGACGGCCAGGCGGGGGGCGTCGGCGGGTCCCTCGAGCCAGGCGGCGAGGCGGACGCCGTCGGGGCCGGGGAGGCTCCGCAGGGAGGGGGGGCGTCCGGCGTCGGCGTGCGCCGCGGCGCGGCGGAGTCGAGGGTCGGTCGGGGGTGGGCGGTCGCTCACGGGCGGGCCTCCTCGGGGCGGGTGGAGTCGCGCACGACGAGCTCGGGGTGGACGACGATGCCGACGTCGCGTCGGCGGCCGTCCATCCGGTCGAGCAGCATCCGCAGGGCGTGGCCGCCCATGGCGTACGTCGGGACGCGGAGCGTGGTGAGGGCGGGGGTGAACATCGCGGCGAAGGCGATGTCGTCGTACCCGACGACGGAGAGGTCGTCCGGGACGCGGCGGCCGAGGGCGGCGGCGGCGCGGAGCGCGCCGGCGGCGACGAGGTCGTTGAAGCACACGAGGCCGTCGACGCCGGGGTGGCGGGCGAGCAGGTCGTGGGCGGCGGCTTCGCCGCCGGCGATCGTCGGGGGGCCCTCGATGGTGCGTTCGGGGGGGAGCGTCGCGCCGGTCGCCTCGAGGGCGCGGGCGACCCCGACGCGGCGTTCGCGGCCGGCGTGCGACGTCGGGGGGCCGGCGAGCATCCCGAGGGTGCGGGCGCCGCCGCGCAGCAGGTGGTGCAGCGCCGCTTCGGCGCCGGCCTCGTGGTCGACGCGAACCGAGCCGGCGAGCGCGGCGGGGGCGCGCCGGTTGACGACGACGGCGGCGGCGTGCCGGGCGAGGAGGGCGTGGAGGCGGTCCTCGGGGAGGCGCGGGGAGGCGGCGATGACGCCGTCGACGCGGCGTTCCTCGAACAGGGCGAGGGCGGCCGCTTCGCGTTCGGCGTCCTCGATGACGTTGTGCAGGAGCAGGGTGTAGCCGGCCTCGAAGGCGACGTCCTCCGCGCCGCGCACGAGGTCGGGGAAGTACGGGTTGGTGACGTCGGGGACGAGCAGGCCCAGGGTGTGCGAGCGGGATTTCTTGAGGCTGCGGGCGACGACGTTCGGGCGGTACCCGAGCGCGGCGACGGCGTCGCGCACGCGTGCGCGGGTGGCGTCGCCGACCCCGGGGCGGTCGTTGACGACGCGCGAGACGGTCATGGGGGAGACGCCGGCGCGGGCGGCGACGTCGGCGAGGGTGACGTGCCCGCGATCGCCGGCGTCGGGGGCGCGGGCCTCGGCGGGGGCGGGGTCGGCCAAGGGGGACCTCCGGAGGGGGACGGCGTCCCGAAGCGGGCGCCGCCGATCCGATAACGTTAACCGTCTGAACGCGAGTCTACCCGCCGATTCGGGGGGTCGCAAGGGCACGAACCTCCGGGCTCGATCCTCGGCGCTGCGCGCCTCGCGCCCGGGTGCACCCGCGTTGACGCCGTTTTGAACGGCGTGCTAGCGTCCCCGCAACGCACAAGCGAACGTCGCGCGGCGCCCGAGGCTCGGGCCCGATGCATGCGATCCGGGAACGGTAACGCTACCGTCCTTCCATGCGGGGCCCCCGCCGTCGCCGATGCGACGATCGGGAAGGAGGACCGTCGCACGTCCCGTTCCCGCGCGCCTCGGCGCGCACGCCATCCCCGACGTCGGTCCCCCTGCGGTCCCCGACGCGGCCCCCTGGAGGTCCACCGTGCCCACCCTTCGTTTCGTTCGCAGCCTCGCCTTCGCGCTCGCCCTGTCCCTCGCCTTCGGGGCGACGGCGCAGGAGGTCGTCCTCCGCGCGGCCGACAACCAGCCCGAGGACTACCCGACCGTGCAGGGCCTCTACTTCATGGCCGACTACATCGAGGCCGCCACCGACGGCCGCATCGTCATGGAGGTCTTCCCCGGCGGGCAGCTCGGCGACGAGCGCTCGACGATCGAGCAGGTCCAGCTCGGCGTGATCGACGTCGTGCGCACCAGCACCAGCCCGGTCGGCGAGTTCCACGCCCCCATGGGCGTGTTCAGCCTGCCCTACATCTTCCGCGGCGAGACGCACATGTGGAAGGTCGTCAACGGCCCCATCGGCCGCGAACTGCTCGACGGCCTCGCGGAGGCCGACCTGCGCGGCCTCGCGTACTACGACTCCGGCAGCCGCAACTTCTACACGACCGACGTCCCCATCCGCAGCACCGCCGACCTCGAGGGGCTGCGCATGCGCACCCAACAGAGCCAGGTCGTGCTCGACATGATGGAGGCGCTCGGGGCGGAGCCGGTCCCCATGGCGTTCGAGGAGGTCTACAGCTCGCTGCAGACCGGCGTCATCGACGGCGCGGAGAACAACTTCCCCTCCTACGGGCCGTTCGGCGTGCGTCACTACGAGGTCGCGCCCTACTTCACCCTCGACGGGCACGCCCGCGTGCCGGAGGTCGTGATGATCAGCGAGCAGACGTGGAGCGGTCTCGATCCCGCCGACCAGCAGATCGTGCGCGAGGCGGCTCTGGCCTCCACGACGGTGCAGGCGGCCCTCTGGGACGACCTCTCGAACGAGAGTCGCGCCGCGGTCGTCGAGGCGGGCAGCGAGATCATCGACGTCGACGTCGCGGAGTTCCAGGAGGCCATGGCGCCGCTGTACGAGGAGTACGGCTCGGCGTACGGCGACCTGGTCGACCGCATCCTGGCCGTCGACTGAGCGCGGGGGTCCCACGCCCGTGACCGATTCTTCCGGCGACGCGAAGGGGCCCCGCGCCCCTTCGCGCGCCGTACTCGCGCGGCTCGACGGGGCGCTGGCGGCGGCGTTGCGCGTCGTGACCGTCGGGCTGCTCGCGAGCATCGTCGCCATCGTGACGTGGCAGGTCGCGACCCGCTACGTCCCCGGCCTCGCCGTCCCCCGCTGGACGGAGGAGGTCAGCCTCATCCTGATGGTGTGGTTGTCGCTGCTCGGCAGCGCCCTCGCGGTGCGCCGCGCCGAACACCTCGCCATGGACCTCGTCGTCCGGCAACTGCCGCCCGCCCTGCAGCGCGTCGCCTACTGGGCGGTGTGGCTCGCGGTCGCGGGGTTCGGCGTCTATTTGACGATCTACGGGGCGGAGTTGGCCTCCCGCACCCTGTCGCAAACCTTCTCCGCGACGAAACTCCCGATCGGCCTGATGTACGCGGCGATCCCCGCCGGGGGTGCCTTCATGGCCCTCTACGGCCTCGCCAACCTCGTGCGCCGTCCCGAGGTGCGGCTGAGCGAAGCGCAGGGCGCCGCCCCCGCCCGCAACCGCGTGCTGCGCGTCGCGACCGCCGTTCTCGGCATCGCGGTCGTCGTCGGCGGCGCGGCGATCTTGGGGACCGACGTCCTGTTCGGCCCGATCGGCGTGCTGCTGGGCACGTTCGTCCTGGCGTTGGCGGCGGGCGTCCCGATCGCCTTCGCGCTCGGGCTTGCGGCGCTCGCCGCGATCTTCGCCCTCGATCGCCCCCTCCCGCCGTTGATCGTGGCGCAACGCATGGCGAACGGCGTGAACGCCACGCCGCTCCTGGCGATCCCCTTCTTCATCCTCGCCGGCCAACTGATGTCGGCCGGTGGCATCGCGCAACGCCTCGTCGATTTCGCGCGCGTCCTCGTGGGCCCCATCCGCGGGGGGTTGGCGATGGTGAACGTCGTCGCCTCGATGTTGTTCGGGGGCGCGTCGGGCTCCGCGGTGGGCGACGTCAGCGCCAACGGCTCGATCCTGATCCCGATGATGAAGCGCAAGGGCTACGATGCGGACTTCAGCGTCGGCATCACCGTCGCCAGCTCCACGCAGGGCCTCATCATTCCGCCCAGCCACAACGCCGTGATCTACAGCCTCGCGGCGGGGGGGGTGTCGATCGGGGCGTTGTTCCTCGGCGGGTACCTGCCGGGCCTCCTCATCGGCGTGATGTTGATGGCGGCGTCGTACGTCGTCGCCCTGCGCCGCGGCTACCCGAGCGAACCCCGGCCCCCCGCCCGCGAGGGGTGGCGAGCGACGCTGCAGGCGATCCCCGGGCTGTCGGTGGGGTTGGTGATCGTCGGCGGCATCGCCTTCGGGTTCTTCACCGCCACCGAGGCGGCCGCCATCGGGACGGTCGTCGCGCTGCTCGTCGGGGCGTTCGTCCACCGCGAACTCACCCCCCGCACCCTCTGGAGCGCGCTGGTGCAGGCGGTCCGCACGATCTCCGTCGTGGTGCTCCTGATCGCCACCGCCAGCGCCTTCGCCTGGCTGATGGCGTACCTGCGCATCCCCAGCACCCTCGCGCAGGGCCTGCTGGACCTCACGGAGAACCGCGTGCTGCTGCTGCTCACGATCAACGCGATGCTGATCGTGCTCGGCGCGATCATGGACATGGCGCCGCTGATCCTCATTCTCACGCCGGTGCTGCTCCCCATCGTCACGGGCCCCGTCATCGGCATGAGCGAGGTGCACTTCGGGATCATGCTGCTCATGAACCTCGGGCTCGGGCTGACCACCCCGCCGGTCGGGACGGCGTTGTTCGTCGGGTGCGCGATCGGTGAGATCCGCATCGAGCAGGCCAGCCGCGCGATGGTGGTGTTGTGGCCCGCCCTGCTCGCGGCGTTGCTGCTGGTGACGTTCGCGCCGTTCATGGTCGAGGCGCTCCCGAACCTCGTCGCCCGCGTCGGCGGCGGCTGAGCGCCCGCTAGTCGCCGTCGTACGCCGCCGCCGCGGCGCGGTGGGCGTCGGCGATGCGGGCGCGCACGTCGCGGGGTTCGAGCACCTCGATCAGCGGCCCCCAACTGAGCAGGAACGACACGAGCTCGTGCGCGTCGCCGCCCGCGGCGCGCTGGCCGATCACGTCGACGTCGAGACTTCCGTCGTCGTGATGGGCGACGATCTCGAGCCCCTGGTCGCGGTCGTCGGTCTCCTCGAACCAGAAGGCGACGCTCGGCTGGACCCGCACGCGGACCCGCAGCGGTTCGCCGACCACGACACCCCACGTGTCCTTCATGTGGGCCAGCGGATCGAAGTCGTCGGGCACGGCGTAGCGATCCTCCTTGAGGCGGACCTGCTCCATGCGGGACAGCTTGTAGACGCGCAGTTCCCGCGCGTACGTCCGGTCGAACGCCAGCACGTAGGGCTCCATGTTCCGGCGGTTGAGCTCGAAGAACCACACCTCGAGATCGAGTCGCCGCTCCGAGCCGCTGCGCGCGCCGTGGTAGATGCAGCTCAGCACCCGACTCTGGAACCACGCCTGCGCGACCAGGTCCAGGGTCCGGTCGTCGGGGGACGTCTCCAGGTCCTCCACCGCCCGCAGCAGGATGCCGCGCGCCGGCTCGGGCACCTGCTGCGCCAGCTTCTCCATCGCCCGCCGGTAGTGCCGTTCGCCGACCCGGGTGTGCTGCAACAACCGCGTGGCGCTGTGCACCGCGAGCGCTTCGACCTCGTTCAGGGCGGCGCGCTCGCCCGGGAGGGCGTAGCGGTGGTCGCGCTCGTCGAGCGGGTAGCCGAGCGCGCGGAGGTCCTCGAGGTCGCGTTCGATGGTGCGGCGGGTCGTGGCGTAGTACGTCGCGAGCTCCGCGACGCCGTGCGGCCGGAGGCGGAGGCGCTCCACCAGGTCGTTGAGGCGGGCCGCCTTGGCGCGCGTGCGGGTCATCAGTTGAGGGGCCGCGCGTGCGGGGCGGCCGTCGCCACGACCTCGGCCTCCGCGGCGCGCCAGACCCGCGCGAGGGAACCGGTGCGGGCGTCGGCGGTGGGGAGCGTCACGACCCACGCGGCACGCTCGTCCTCCGCGGGGGGCCTCACGGCGTCGAGCCCGCCCCGCTCGATGCGGCGGGCGACCTCGCGGAGGCCGTCCCCGTCGAGCCACCGCTCGGGCAGCCAGGTGCCGGTCCGGTCGCGGCGGGCGGCGGTCCGGACGCTCCAGTCCGCCAACCGCCGGAGCGTGCCGGCGGGGTCGTGCCCCAACGTCGTGCGCGTCACGACCGCCAGGTGGAGGGCGGGCCCCGTCGCGGGGCCCTGGTGGGCCCAGCGGACCTCGAGCCGGTCGATCGGTCCGTGCGCGTCCGGGGGCGCCTCGAGGCGCACGGCGTGGTGCGTCGCGTCGGGACGGCGGCGCCAGCCCTCGTCGACGCGGGCGGTGAGCATGTCGTCCTGTTCGGTGCCGACGAACCAGGGCCCGAGCTTGCTGGTGCCGCGCAGGGCGACGTCGGCGACGGCGCGCTGCCCGCGCGCCCCGACGTCGCGCAGGGCGGCCAGCAGGTCGCTGGGCACGGGGGCGTTGCGGGCGGCGATCATGTCGGGCCGCGCGGCGAGGGGGCCGGAGGCGATCTGGTGCAGCAGCGACTCCGCGCTCCACGCCTGCAGCAGCAGGCCGTCGGCGACCGCGTCGAGGCGGGCCGGGTCGGTGTCGGCGTCGGCGGGCAACCAGAAGCGCGCGTCGAGGTGCACGCGGCGGTCGTCGTCGTGGCGGAGCGTCCCGACGGTGTCCTGCCCCTGCGCGAACAGCGCCAGGACCGCCAGGTAGCGGTCCACGCCGATCTCGTCGGCGACGGGGATCGTCGCGTCGAGGAACGCGCCGTCGTGCAGCGCCGAGTCCGACGTCGTCGCGACGGCGGCCGGTGCGGGTGCGAGGGTGAGGCGGATCGTCCGGCGGTGGGGCCGCCAGCGCCAGGCGTCGGCCTCCGGCGCGGGACGGAGCGACGCCCCCGGCACCGCGTCCCGCACCCGGGCGAGGACGGCCTCGGTGGCGGCGTGGCGACGGGTCCTCGTGCGCGGCGGGGTCTGGGTGCGGGGGTTCGCTGGGATCACCGGAGCTCCTCTCGAGCGGGGGCGAGGCGTTACGGGTCGAACGTATCACGTGCTTTCCTGTGTGTCGTGATGGACGTGCGTCCCGGGGACGCCGTCGGGGGTGGCGCATCGACGTTTCGCACGATCCCACCCTCCTGCGACGGGGAGCGTCGCGCGGGTGGGGGTCGGGGTCGCGCCAGGGTCGCGAGACGGTCCCGCGCGGGGTCGGGAGGGGGCGGGTCGGGGGTCGGCAGCGCGCGGGGCGGTGGAGGGGCGCTCAGGCGGCGCGCCACGCCCGCCACGCCGCCCGCGCCATCCCGGCGGGCTTGAACGACGCCAGCTGACCGGGCCAGAACAGCTCCGCCTTGTCCGACACCGTCGAGTGGTTGAACCGCGCGATGTCGCCGCGCAGCGGCGCGCTCGCCGCCGCGGAGCGGGCCGCACCGCCCGCATCCCCGAGCTCCGCCGCGAGCCGCGCCCGCAGCGCGCGGGCGCCGGCGATCCCGTCCGCGACGGCGTCGGCGCGGGCGGGGGAGAGGTAGCCGTAACGCCGTTTCGCCGCGTTGAGGCGCTCCGCGGCGTCGTACGTCGCGTCCACCAACTGCGCGCGCGTCATCCACCGCGTCTCGTAGTTCAGGATGTGCTCCCAACTGGGTTGCGTCAGCAGCTGCCGGTGCTCCTCGAGCGTCCGCGCGAACGTCCGGTAGCCGTACGCCTCGGGATCCTGGAAGATGTGGCTGCCGGGGTCGAGGAACGGACCCATCGGCGAGATGAACGCCTGCAACCGCCGGTCGCCGAACCCGAACAGCCGTTCGCAGTAGGCGACCGTGTCCATCACCGAGGCGTGGTCCTGGTGCTGCAGGCCGATCATGAAGAACACGTCGATGCGCGCGACGTTCAGGGTGAGGGCGTGGCGCAGGGTCGCCTCCATCTCCGCGTTCGAGAAGCCCGCCTCCCCCTCGAGCGCGTGGCGCACCTTCGGGTCGTGACTCTCGGGGCTCAACTCGAAACTCCACGCGGGCAGCGTCGCGTCGACGTGATCGAGGAAGCCGTGCGGCGGTAGGTCGAAGAACTCCAGCATGATCTCGTTGCGCACGCCCCGCGCCGCGATCGCGTCGATCGCGGCGCGGGCGTACGCCTCGCCGTTCTGCAGCAGGTCGCCGGGGATCACGATCGGTCCGCGCGTCAGCTTCGCGATCGCCGCGGCGTTGTCCGCCAGGTTGTCGGGGCTGCGGAAGGCCGGCGTCCGCCGCGTCGTGACGTGCGTGCACGCCGTCGCGGAACTCCCGCACGTCGTGCATTCGAAGACGCAGCCCTTCAGGGGCAGCACCATCGTCGTCGGGTTCTTCAACCAGCCGTCGTAGGGCAGGACGCCGTGCACGTCGCGGTAGCGCAGCGCCATTTCGACGAGCACCTCGGGCCGCACGTCGACGCCGTCGAGGGTCGACGGCATGTACGTCAGCGCGTTCGTCTGGATGCGTCCCGCGTCGTCGCGCCACGCCAGGTTGGGGACGTCGCGCAGCGCCGGCCCCGTCCCCTCGAGGTGCTCCAGGAGCTGCCGCAGCGGCTCTTCGGTGCTGTCGCCCCGCAGCACGAAGTCGATCTCGGGGTAGGCCAGCAGGTCGCGATGGAAGTAGCTGCTCGACAGGCCCCCGAACACGACGGGGACGTCGGGGTGCGCGGCCTTCGCGAGGCGCGCGATTTCGATGGCGCCGTGCGCGTGCGGCATCCAGTGCAGATCGATGCCGATCAGGCGGGGGCGCTGGTCCGCCAGGAAGCGGGGGACGTCGAACCGCTTGCTGCGCAGCATCTTCAGCGCCAGGTTGGCGATGCGCACGCGCTTGCCGTGCGCCTCGAGGTAGCCCGCCATCGTCAGGAAGCCGATCGGGTACAGCTCGAACATCACCGACGACGGCACCATGTCGCTCACGGGGCCGTACAGCGTCGTCCGGTCGCGAAAGTCGTAGACGCTCGGGGGGTGCAGCAGCAGGAGGTCCATCGCGTGCGCCATGGCGTCACCGTGACGCACGACGCGGGGGGCGGCCACGGCAATACGTCCCGCCGTCCTGCGCGGCGCGCGCCCGGCGCGCGCCGCGCGGTACCCTGCCCCCCCATGACCCCGTTTCCCGGCGACGCGCCCGCCGTCCTGCGCGAGGCGCGCGACCGCATCCACGCCCGCAACGCAGGCCGCACGACGTTCCTGCAGGCGGTCGACGAGGTCTTCGTCGACCTCGCCCCCCACCTCGCGCGGCGGCCCGAGCTCGCCCGGGACGGCCTCCTCGACCGCCTCGCGGAACCCGAACGCACCCTGATCTTCCGCGTGCCCTGGACCGACGACGCCGGCCGCGTCCACGTGCAGCGCGGCTACCGCGTGCAGTTCAACGGCGCGTTGGGGCCGTACAAGGGCGGGCTGCGCTTCCACCCGAGCGTCACGCTGGACGTCGTGACCTTCCTCGCCTTCGAGCAGACCTTCAAGAACGCCCTCACCGGCCTCCCGCTGGGGTCCGGCAAGGGCGGCGCCGACTTCGACCCGAAGGGGCGCAGCGACGCCGAGGTCATGCGCTTCGCGCAGAGCTTCATGAGCGAGCTCCATCGCTACCTCGGCGACGACGTCGACGTGCCGGCCGGCGACGTCGGGGTCGGCGCGCGCGAGATCGGCTACCTGTTCGGGCAGTACAAGCGCCTCGCCGGCCGCTTCGAGGCCGGCGTCCTGACCGGCAAACCGCCCGCCTGGGCGGGCCTGGCCGGGCGAGCGTCGGCGACGGGGTACGGCCTCGCCTACTTCGCCGAGCGCATGTTGGACGCTCGGGGCGAGCGCCTCGAGGGCCGCACCTGCGTCGTGTCGGGCGCCGGCAACGTCGCGCGCTACGCCGCGCGCAAGCTGCAGGCGTTCGGGGCGCACGTCGTCGCCTGCAGCGACTCCACCGGCCGGGTGCACGACCCCGCCGGCCTCGACGTCGACCGGCTCGACGCCGTGAAGGGCGAACGCCGCGAGGGCCTCGCCGCCTACGCCGACGCGCGCCCCGGCGCGACGTTCACCGCCGGCGCGACGGTCTGGGACGTGCCGTGCGACGCGGCGTTCCCGTGCGCGACGGAGAACGAACTGGACGCCGGCGACGCCGCGACGCTGATCCGCAACGGCGTCACCCTCGTCGCCGAGGGCGCGAACATGCCGTGCACGCCGGGCGCCGTGGCGGCGTTCCGTGAGGCCGGCGTCGCGTACGGCCCCGGCAAGGCCGCCAACGCCGGCGGGGTGGCGACGTCGGGCTTGGAGATGCAGCAGAACGCCCGCTTCGAGACGTGGACCGAGGACCGCACCGACGCGGGCCTGCGCGACGTCATGGCGCACGTTCACGCCACCACGCGCGACGCCGCCGACCGCGTCGGCCGGCCGGGCGACCTCGCCGTCGGCGCCAACGTCGCCGGCTTCGAGCGGGTCGCGACCGCCATGCACGACCAGGGCGTCGTCTGACCCAGCGGGCGTTCCGGGCCCCGACGCAGGCGCGCCCCGGCCGAGGCCGGGGCGCGCAGGACGGCCGCGCGAAGCGCGGCGGGACCGGCGTCAGCTGGCGGTGCTGCCGCCGTCGACGGTGTACCAACTTCCCGTCAGGTAGCTCGCTTCGTCGCTGAGCAGGAACACCGCGAGGTTCGCGACCTCGTCCGGCGTGCCGTAGCGACCCATCGGGATGGTGCCCTTGAAGGCGTCCTCCTCGGTCGCGCCGACGTTGCTCTCGATGCTCTCCATCATGCGGCCCTTGATCGGCGAGGGGCAGACGGCGTTCACGCGGACGTTCGCCGCCGCCTGCTCGAGCGCCGCGGTCTTCGTGAGGCCCAACACCGCGTGCTTGGAGGCGATGTAGCCCGACAGGCCCGGCGAGCCGATGAGGCCCGCGACGCTGGCGGTGTTGACGACCGCGCCGCCCGACGTCATCTTCGGCAGGACGTGCTTGAGGCCCAAGAACACGCCCCCTACGTTGACCTCCCAGACCTTCATGAAGTCCTCGAACGGGTAGTCGGGGATCGGGGCGGCCGGCCCCTCGATCCCGGCGTTGTTGAAGAACAGATCGATCGCACCGAACGCGTCCATCGCCTTCTGCGCGTACGCCTCCACCTGGCTCGGGTCGCTCACGTCGGCGGTCATGCCCTCCGCGGTGCCGCCGGCCGCCCGCACGGCGTCCACGGTCGCGCGGACGGCGTCGTCGTTGACGTCCACGGCCAGGACCTTCGCGCCCTGCTCGGCGAGCTTCACGGCCGCGGCGCGGCCGATGTCGCCGCCCGCGCCGGTCACGATGGCGGCTTTGCCGGTCATGTCGATCATGGGAACCTCCTGGGTTCGAACCTCGACGGAGCCGTCGGCCTCGGCGCGGACCGCCGAGCCCCATGCGGACGCGCCCTCCCGGGCTCCGTCCTTCGCGTCCGTGTCCCCCGACCCTACCGCCGCGCGCCGCGCCCCGGCGTGGCGCCTGCGTCGCCGCGCGGGCCGGCGTCAGGTCGGGGCGGGGCTGCGGGGGTCCGCGACGGTGACGCGCACCCCGACCGCGGCGAGGCGGGCGAGGTACGCGTCGCCCCCCACCGACGCCGGGGTCGTGACGCCGCCCGCCGCGTCGCTCGCGCCCGCCGCGAACAGGAGCCCCATCTCCGCCAGCATCCGCGCGGTGGCGTCGTAGCCCGGATCCAGGTTCGCCGCGACGTGGGCGCGCACCTCCGCGGCGGGTGCGCCGCCCTCCGGCGGGCAGACGCCGATCAGCGTCGTGCGGAAGAAGCCGCCCGCCCGCGTCCGGGCGCTCGGGCCCTCGCCCGGCGCCGGCAGGAGCCGCGCCGCGGCCCGCCGCGCCGGTCCCCACGCCAGCGTCGCGGCGGCGCCGCCGGTCGCCGCCCCGACCGCCATGGCGCGCGCCCACGTCGGGGCGGCGAAGCGCTCGAGGTAGCGCACGTCCCCCCACGGCTCGCCCGCGAGGAAGCGGGTGCGGCGCACCACCTTCGCGTTCGCGGCGGCCATCACGAACGGGGCGCTCCACGCCCCCACCTCCGGGTGGCGCAGCGGCGTGAGGGGACCCAGCGGGTCGCGCGACGGCGTCCCGCCCGGCGCGAGGACGTCGGGATCGCGGAGCGCCGCGCGGTGCGCGGGGTCGGCCGCGCTGCCCGCGAGCAGGTCGAGACCCGACTGGATCGTCCCGCCGCTCACGCCGCCCGCCGCCGGCCCCACCAGGTGCACGACCTCGCGACAGGCCCGCCCGTGCCGCGCGAGCGCGGCGCGCTGCAGCGCCCACACCCCCAGGTCGGACGGGACGGAGTCGAAGCCCGATGCGTGCACGAGGCGGGCGCCCGACGCCCCGGCGCGCGCGTGCAGGACGTCGACGTTCCGCCGCATCCAGGGGACCTCCGCCGTCAGGTCGGCGTAGTCGGTGCCGGCGTCCGCGGCGGCGTCGACGAGCGGGGTGCCGTAGCGCGCGTACGGCCCGACGGTGGACACCACCGCCCGCGTGCGCGTCGCCAGCGCCCGCATGGCGTCCGCATCGCGCGCGTCCGCCACGATCGGCGCCTGCGGCGCGGGCGTGCCCTCGGGGAGGTCCGCGACGACGGCGGCGAGCTTGGCTGCGTCGCGGCCGCCCACCGTCCAGCGCAGGTCGGCGGGCGCGCGCCGCGCGACGGCGTCCGCCACGAGCCGCCCCGTGAAGCCGGTCGCGCCCCAGACGACGAGGTCGAGGTCCCGGTCGTGCGGCGCGGTGCGGTCGGGGGGCGTGGAGGGGTCGTGCGGGCCGGTGGGGGCATGCGCGGCGTCGCTCATGCCGGCACGCTACCGCCCCACGCGCCCGCGCCGCGTCCGCCCGCATGCTACCCTTCCCCCACCGTGACGCCCCACGAAACCCCGTCCCACACGACGTTTCCCGCGTGAAGCTGCTCTGCGCCGCCGACCTGCACCTCGGGCGTCGCCCGTCGTCGAAGGTCCCGCCCGACCTCGGCGTGGACCCCCGCGACCTCGGGCCCGCCCGCGCGTGGGCGATCCTCGTGGACGACGCCGTCGCCGAGGGGGTGGACGCCGTCCTGATGGCCGGCGACCTCGTCGACGCCGCCGACGACGTCTTCGAGGCGTACGGCCCCCTGAAGGCGGGCGCGGAGGCGCTCGCGCAGGCCGGCATCCCGCTGTACTGCGTCGCGGGCAACCACGACGGCGCGGTGCTTCCGCGCCTCGTGGACGCCGTGGACGGCGTGACGCTGCTCGGGCGGGGCGGCACCTGGGAACGCGCCACGGTGGAGGGGGCGGACGGCGACGCCCTCGACGTCGTCGGCTGGTCGTTCCCCGCCGAGCACCACGAGGGCTCCCCGTTCGACGCGTCCCCCCCCGCGCCGGAGCGGCGCACGATCGGCCTCCTGCACGGCGACCGCGACGCGGCGGGGGGACGCTACGCGCCGTTCGCGGCGCGCGACCTCGAGCGCGTCCCCTACGACGCCTGGCTGCTGGGGCACATCCACGGTCCCGACCCGATGGACGGCCCCCGCCCCGCGGGGTACCTCGGGTCCGTCGTCGGGACCGACCCCGGTGAACCGGGCCCCCGCGGCGCGTGGCTGCTGACGACCCACGGCGACGGCGTCGCGCTCACGCACCGGGCGTACGCCCCCCTCCGGTGGGACCACCTCGACCTCGATGCGGCGGACGTCGACGCCGGCCTCCGCGACGGGGGCGACCCCACCGCCGCCCTGCAGGACGCCCTCCTGCGGGCGCTCGGCGAGCGCGAGGCGGACCTGGCGACGTCCGCCCACCCCCCCGACGTGCTCGGCGTGGAGCTGCGGCTCCACGGCGCGACGCGGCACGGGCCCGCCTACCGGGCCGCCACCGCCCCCGCGGAGCTCGCGAAGCTCACGCGCCCCTCCGGGCGACCGCGAATGTTCGTGCACCGCGTCCGCGACGCCCTCGTCCCCGCCCGCGACCTCGCGGCCCTCGCGGAGGCGGACGACCCCGCCGGCCTGCTGGCGCGCCACCTGCGCGCCCTGCGCGAGGGCGGGGAGGCCTCCGACGCCCTCGTCCGCCAGGCCCGCGACCGGCTCGAGCGGGTCCGGGGCGCCGCCCGCTTCACGCGGCACCTGTCCCCCGAGGCGCCCAGCGACGCGGAGCTCGCCGCCGTCCTCGAGCGGGCGGCGGTGCGCGCCCTCGAGGCGCTGCTGGCGCAGCGCGACGCGGCGGACGCCGCCCCGGGCGCCGCCCCGGACGGGGGGTGGGAGCCGTGAGGCTCCGCGGCCTCCACGTCGCGGCGTTCCCCGGCCTCGAGGCCGGGACGGAGCTCCAGCTCGACGCGCTCGGGGGCGGCACGAACCTGGTGATCGGCCCCAACGCGTCGGGCAAATCGACCCTCGTGCGGGCGCTCCGGAGCGTCCTCGAGCCCGACGCGGTTCCCGGCGAGGCGATCCGCGTCGTCGCGACGTTCGACGGGGACGACGCCGTGTGGCGCGCCGATCGGGTCGGGCGGCGGGTCGCCTGGACGCGCGACGGACGCGGCAGCGACCCGCCGCCGGGGGCGTCGGGCGACGCCTTCGAGGCGCTGGCGATCTCGGTGGACGACCTGGCGGACGTCACCCACAGCGACGTCGCGGCGGAGCGCGCCATCGCCCGCGCGTTGGCGGGCGGGTTCGACCTCGACGCCGTGCGGGCCGCCCCCGGGTTCGACGTCGGGCCGCGCCACGGCCAGACCGAGGAGCGGACCCTCACGGAGCGCCGGCACGACCTGCGCGAGGTGGAGCGGCGGCAGGAGACCCTCCGGCGCGCCCTCGCCGGCCGCGACGCGCTCGTCGCCGCGCGCGACGACGCTCGCGCCGCGCGGGGCGAGGTCGAGCGCCTCGACGCGGCGTTGGCCCTCGCCGAGGCGCTCGCGACGCAGGCAACGCTCGCCGAGGACCTCGCGACCTTCCCGCGCGGCATGGAGCAGCTCGGCGACGGCGACGCCGACGCCCGCACCTCGCACCACGCGCGGCGCGACGACCTGCGGGCGCGGCGTCGCGACGCGGACCGGCGCCGTGACGCCGCGGACGACGCCCTCGCGGCGACCGGCCTGGCGGACGCCGCCGTGTCGCTCACCGACGTCGCGGCGCTCGAGGCGGCCCAGCGCGACTTGGCGGCCCGCGAGCACGACGTGCGCGGGCACGTCACCGCCGCGCGGGAGGCCGTCGCGCAGCGGGACGCCGCCGCCGCGGCGGTGGGCGCGGGCGGGGACGCCCCGCCGCCGCAGGTGGAGGGCGCCCCGCTGGATGCGATCGAGGGGCAGCTGGTCGACCTCCGGACGGCGGAGGCGCGCGTCGCCGCCGTCGACGAACGCCTCGAGCGGGTCGCGACGCGGATCGAGGAGGTGGTCCGCGAGGCGCACCGTACGGCGGAGGCCGCGGGCGCCGGCGACCTCGTGCCGCAGGACGTCACCGCGAGCGCGGCGGCGTGGACGGCGGCGGGGGACGCCGTCCGGGGGCGCCGCGACGCGCTGCGCGCGGCCGGGGGCGCCGAGGGGCGCGCGCTGGGGCGTGG
>JAVLCF010000031.1:0-13197 GCA_031581195.1 Trueperaceae bacterium
CAGCCCCGCCCCCTCTGCGTCCGGCGCCACGCCCCGGACCACCCCCCACCCCGGCCGCAAGGCCCCAGGAGGTACCGCCATGGCCAGCCAACTCTACGAACGCGCCGGCGCCCAAGCCCCCGCGACCGCCACGCCCGAGGCGGCCGCCCACGCCGCGCAACGCCTGGCGTTCCACCGCAAGCAGGCCCTCTACCACCACGGCGACGCCGCCACCGCGGTCTTCCGCGTCGAAAGCGGCCTGGTGCGCATCACCCGCATGACGCCCGAGGGGCGCATCCTCACCGTCCGCCACGTCCTGCCCGGCGACTACTTCGGCGAAGAGGCGTTCATGAGCGGGCAACGCGAGGAGATGGCCGAGGCGCTCACCCGCACCGAGATCGCTGCCATCGACCCCGCCCGCATCGACGCGAGCGACCTCCTGACCATCACGCGGTCGCTGTCCGACCAGATGCAGCGGCTGATGGATTACGAGTACCACCTGCAGACCGGCGACCTGCGCCAGCGCGTCGCGCGGTACCTGCTGACGTTGGCGGACACCCCGCTCGCCACCCGCGACCCGCAGGGCCGCCCGGTGATCTCCGCGACGCACGAACTCATCGCCGAGGGCACCGCCTCGACCCGCGAGAGCGTCTCGAAGATCATCACCGAACTCCGCGCCGAGGGCGTCATCGCCTCGGGCTACCGCAGCATCACCCTCGTCGACGAACCCGAGGTCGACGCGGTCGCGCACGCCTTCTGAGGCCGGACCGCACCCACCGTGCACGCGACGCCGCGGGGTTCACGCCCCGCGGCGTTCGAGGATCACGACCGCGGCGGCGTGATCGCGGGAGTGGCTCAGCGACAGGTGCGCGACGAGGCCCGCCTCCGACAGCGCCTGCGCCAGCGTGCGGCTGAACGCCAGGTGCGGTGCACCGTCCTCGCGGACGACGCGCACGTCGCGCCACCCGTGCGCCTCCGGCCAACACTTCTGGAACGCCTCCTTCGCCGCGAACCGCGCGGCGAGCGAGGGCACCGGGTCGCGTTGCGCCCGGCAGTACGCCACCTCGTCCGGCGTGAAGTGACGGGCCAGGAAGCGCCGCTCGTGACGCTCGAGCACGCCCCGGATCCGGTCGAGCTCCACGACGTCGAGGCCGACCGCGCGGATCACGCGCCCGCCTCGCGGCGCTCCACGTCGCCGTCGCCCGCCAGGTAGGCGACGTCCGCCATGGCGAGGAACAGCCCGTGCGCCATCACGCCGGGGATCGCGTCCAACGCCGCCGCCAACGCCGGCAGGTCGCGGTCGGCGGGCAACGTCGCGTCGAGGATCGGGTTGCCGTTGTCGGACAGGAACGGCTCGGTCGCCCCGCCCCGCAACGTCGGGGCGAGCCCGAGGTCGCGGAGGCGCGCCTCGGTCCGCGCCACGCCGAACGCCAGGACCTCCACCGGCAGGGGCGCCCGTGCCCCCAACCGCGGGACCGTCTTGCCGTCGTCGCCGATCAGCACGAAGCGCGTCGCGGCCTCCGCGACGACCTTCTCGCGCAACAACGCCCCACCCAGGCCCTTCACCGCGTTCAGGTCCCCATCGACCTCGTCCATGCCGTCCACCGCGACGTCGACGCCGTCGGCCGGCAGGTCGATGAGCGGGATCCCCAGCGCGCGGGCGTGCGCCTCGGTCGCGCGGGAGGTCGGGACGCCCGCGACGTCCGCCAGGCGGCCCGCCTCCAGCGCTTCGGCGAGCGCCTCGAGGAACGCCGCGGCGGTGCTCCCGGTGCCCAAGCCGAGCCGCTGGCCGGACCGGAGTTCGCCGAGGGCGGCCTCCGCCGCCGCCCGCTTCCGGTCGCCGCTCACCCCCGCAACGCCTCGAGCTTCGCGCGGACGCGCTCCACGTGCCCCTTCGCCTTGACGTTGCGCATCGCTTCGCGGACCACCCCACCGGGGTCGATCAGGAACGTCGAGCGCAGCATCCCCACGACCTCCTTGCCGTACAGCGTGCGGGGACCGTAGGCGCCGTACGCCTCCGCGATCGCGTGGTCGGGGTCGGACACGAGCGGGAACGCGAGGCCGTGCTCCTCGGCGAAGTCGGCGTGCTTGTCGACCGGGTCGGGCGAGACGCCGATCACGCGGGCGTCGAGGCCCGGCATCGCGTCGCGGAAGTCGCACGCCTCGGTCGTGCAGCCCGGCGTGAAGTCCTTCGGGTAGAAGTACAGGACCACCCAGGAACCGCGGAGGTCGTCGAGGGCGAGGGGGCCGTCGGTGGAGGCCGCCTGGAAGGACGGCGCGGGGTCGCCTGCATCGGGAGTGGGCATGGCCGCGAGCATACCGGACGAGCGGTACGATGCCCCCCGTGACCCTGCAGGCCCCCCACCCGCTGGTGCTGGCCAGCGCCAGCCCCCGCCGCCGCGAGCTGATGCGCGCGCTCGGGACGCCGTTCGAGGTCGATCCCGCCGACGTCGACGAGACGCCCGACGCGACGCTCGCGCCCGCGGACGACGCCCTCCGCCTCGCGCGGGCGAAGGCGGACGTCGTCGCCGCGCGGCACCCCGACCGGCTCGTGTTGGCGGCGGACACGATCGTCGTGCACGACGGCGTCGTGCTCGGCAAGCCCCGCGACGCCGCGCAGAACCGGGCGTTCCTGGCGCGGCTCGCGGGCGTGCCGCACGCGGTCGTCACCGCCCACGTCCTGGTGCACGCCGCGGGCGAAGGCGCTTTCGGCGCGCGCGAGGTCGGTCGCGAAGCGGTCCGGACCGAGGTGCGCCTCCGCGCGCTCGACGCCGCCACCATCGATCGCTGGGTCGCCTCCGGCGAAGGGCTCGACAAGGCCGGCGGGTACGCCATCCAGGACACCGGCGCGGCGCTGGTCGACGTGGTGCACGGCTGCTACTCGAACGTCGTCGGGCTCAGCCTCCCGGCGGTGACGCGGTTGCTGGACGCCGCGCGGGCGGCCCCCCCGACGGCCCCCTCGGCGGAGGCGCAGGGCGGTGTCTAACCTCCTGCGCGCCTGGTACGTCTTCCTCGCGTTGGGGCTGGTGACGTTCATCGTCACCGCCTTCGTGGGGCGCGTGCCCACCACCCTCTCCGCCGCCGTCGCGCTTCCGCAGGACGCCCCCTACCGCGCCGGCGCGAACCTCCGCGCGACCCTCGAGGCGCTGGTGGACCGCCGCGACCTGCGCGCCGAGAACGCCGCGTTGCGCGACGCGCTCGCCGCGGCGCGCGCCGACGTGCGGACCCTCGAGCTGGAGGCGGAACGCATGCGCGAGATCCTGGCGATCCGCGACGCGCAGAGTCCCGGCGTCGTCACGACCGCGCCGGTCGTCGGCGGCAGCGCCGGCGAGACGGTCGACCGCCTACGGCTCGGTCGGGGGCGCAGCGCTGCGGTCGTGCCGGACATGCCCGTCACGACCCCCGCGGGCCTGGTCGGGATCGTCACCGACGTCGCCGCGGGCCGCGCCGTCGTGCGCACGATCCTCGATCCCGAATCGCGCGTGGGGGTCACGGTCCGCGGGAAGGGCGGCCAGGGCGTCGCGGTCGGGGACGTCGGCGGCCGCGTCCGCGTCGTCCGCTTCGTCGAGACCGACCCGGTCGAGGTCGGGGACGTCGTGGAGACCAGCAGTTACGGCGGGCTGTTTCCCCGCGGCGTTCCGGTCGGCACCGTCGTCGCGCGCCTCCCGGAGGACCCGAACGACCTGCGCCGCAGCTTCCTCGTCGCGCCCGCCGCCGACCTCTCCGCCCTGCTCGAGGTGGCGCTCATCGCGCCGCTCTGACGCCCCCACTCCGGAGGTGCCCATGCCCGCCCGCGTCGACCTGATCCAGACCGGCCCGTCCACCACCCGCGCCGAGGTGCGTGGGCACGCCCTCGCCGTCGACCGGCCGGCGGAGAAGGGTGGGGCGGACGAAGGCCCGATGGGGGGCGAGCTGCTGTTGGCGGCGCTCGGGGGCTGTTTCGCGTCGAACCTGCTCGCCGCCGTCCGGGGCCGCGACGCCGACGTACGCGACGTGCGCGTCGCGGTGGAGGCCGATGCGGCCGACGGCCCGCCCCGCTTCACCGCGATCCACCTGCACGCGAGCGCCGCGACCGACGACGCGGAGCGCTTCGCGAAGCTCGTCGCGATCGCCGAACGCGGGTGCCTCGTCGCGAACACCCTCGCGGGCGGCGTACCGGTGCGCGTCACGAGCGACGTCCGGCCGGCCTGACGCCGCTACGCCCCCCGGTCGGAGGGGGCGTCGGCCTCGTCGGCGAGGACGACGTCGAGGAGGCGCTCGACCGCTTCGTCGACCGGCGTCGCGACGCCGTCGACGACGACCTCCGGGTCGTGCGGTCGTTCGTAGGGGGAGTCGATCCCGGTGAAGTCGCGAATGGCGCCGGACCGCGCGCGGGCGTACAGGCCCTTGGGGTCGCGGGCCTCGGCGACGTCGAGGGGCACGTCGACGAACACCTCGACGAACGTGCCCGGGTCGAGCATCTCGCGGACCGCGCGGCGGTCCTCGCGGAAGGGGCTGATGAAGGCGGTGAGCACGATCAGGCCGGCGTCGGTCATCAACTTCGCGACCTCGCCGATCCGCCGGACGTTCTCCACGCGTCCGGCGTCGTCGAAGCCGAGGTCGCGGTTCAGGCCGTGCCGGACGTTGTCGCCGTCCAGCAGGTAGGTGTGCTTGCCGAGCGCCACGAGGCGGCGCTCGAGCGCGTCGGCGAGGGTGCTCTTCCCGGCGCCCGAGAGGCCGGTGAACCACACGACGCGCGGCGTCTGGCCCTTCTGCGCCGCGCGGACGGCGCGGTCGACGTGCGTCGCCTGCCAGGAGACGTTCGGGGCGCGGCGGTCGTCCTCGCGCCGCGCGACGCCGCGGATCATGCCGGCGCCGACCGTGACGTTGTCGATGCGGTCGATCAGGATGAAGGCGCCCGTCGTCGGGACCGCGTCGTACGGGTCGAACGCGACCGGCGTCGTGAACGTCAGGGTGGCGGCCCCCACCTCGTTCATGCGGAGGGCGGGACCGTCGCCGTCCTCCGCCGGTTCGGGGGCGAGGGTCGTGAGGTTCAGGCGGTGGTGGAGGTCGCTCACGACGGCGCCGGTCGTCTTCGTCGCCAGCTTGACGTCGTAGGGCACGCCGGGCCGCAGCGGCGCGTCCGCCATCCAGACGAGGTCCGCGTCGACGCGGGTCGCGACCGACGGGGCGCGCCCGGGATGCACGATCAGGTCCCCGCGCGAGACGTCGCGTTCGTCCTCCAGGGTGAGCGTGACGGGGTGCGGGGCGGTGGCGGCGTCGACGTCGCCGTCGACGCCGAGCACCCGCGCGACGCGGCTGCGGGTGCGGGCGGGCAGGATCATCACCTCGTCGCCGACCGCGACGGTGCCGCTGGCCAGCGTCCCGGCGTACCCGCGGAAGTCCGCGTCGGGACGCACGGCGAGCTGGACGGGGAGGCGCAGGTCGCCTGCGCGCCGGTCGGGTCGCGCGTCGACGGTCTCCAGCCGCTCCATCAGCGGCACGCCGCCGGCGTCGGCGTACCAGGGCGTGTGCGGGCTGGGGTGCACGACGTTGTCGCCGTGCAGCGCCGAGAGCGGGATCGCCTCGAGGGTGGCGTCCTTCACCCCCAAGCGGGCGAGGACGTCGCGGACGTCGCGATGGATGGCGTCGAAGCGCGCCTCGTCCCACCCCACGAGGTCCATCTTGTTGATCGCCAGCACCAGGTGGCGGATGCCGAGCAGCGTGACGATGCGGGCGTGGCGGATCGTCTGCGGGCGGACGCCGTGGCGGGCGTCGACGAGGAGGACCGCGAGCTGCGCGGTGCTGGCCCCCGTCGCCATGTTCCGGGTGTACTGCTCGTGGCCGGGCGTGTCGGCGATGATGAACTTGCGTCGTTCGGTGCTGAAGTAGCGGTAGGCGACGTCGATCGTGATGCCCTGTTCGCGCTCGGCCTGCAGGCCGTCGACCAACAACGCCAGGTCCGGGGCGTCGCCGGTCGTGCCGAACCGGGCGCTGTCGCGCTGGATCGCGTCGAGGTGGTCCTCGTGGATCAACGCCGCGTCGTGCAGCAGCCGCCCGATCAACGTCGATTTGCCGTCGTCGACGCTGCCGCACGTGATGAAGCGCAGCAGGTCCTTGCGTTCGTGCTGCTGCAGGTAGGCGTCGATGTCCGCGGCGATCAGGGGGCTGGCGTGACTCATCAGAAGTACCCTTCGCGCTTCTTCTTCTCCATGCTGCCCGCCCGGTCGGCGTCGATGACGCGGCCCTGCCGTTCGCTGCTGCGCGCGAGCAGCATCTCCTGCACGACCTCCGGCAGGGTGGACGCCTCGCTCTCGATCGCGCCGGTGAGGGGGTAGCAGCCGAGCGTCCGGAAGCGGACCGAGCGCATCTCCGGCGTCTCGCCCGGCTCGAGCGGCATGCGCTCGTCGTCGACCATGATCCAGGTCCCGTCGCGGCGCACGACGGGGCGGGGGGCGGCGTAGTAGAGCGGGACGATCTCGATCCCCTCGAGGAGGATGTACTGCCAGACGTCGAGCTCGGTCCAGTTCGACAGCGGGAAGACGCGGATCGATTCGCCCTTCTTGTGCTTGGCGTTGTAGAGGTTCCAGAGTTCGGGTCGTTGGTTCTTCGGGTCCCACGCGTGGTTCGCGTCGCGGAAACTGTAGATGCGTTCCTTCGCGCGGCTCTTCTCCTCGTCGCGGCGCGCCCCGCCGAACGCCGCGTCGAAGCGGTGCGCGTCCAGCGCCTGCTTCAGCGCTTGGGTCTTCATGACGTCGGTGTGCACCTGGCTACCGTGCGTGAACGGGTTGACGCCGCGCGCGACGCCGTCGGCGTTGGTGTGCACGATCAGGTCGAGCCCGAGCTCCTTCGCGCGGCGGTCGCGGAACGCCGTCATCTCGCGGAACTTCCAGGTGGTGTCGACGTGCAGGAGGGGGAAGGGCAGGGGGGCGGGCGCGAACGCCTTGAGGGCGAGGTGCAGCAGGACGCTGGAGTCCTTGCCGATGCTGTAGAGCAGGACCGGGTTCTCGAACTCCGCGACGACCTCGCGCAGCACGAAGATCGCCTCCGCCTCGAGGAGCTTCAGGTGCGTCGTCGCGGCCTCGTTCACGGCGTCGCGTCCGCGGCGGCGTCGTAGGCGTCGGGCAGGCGCGCGTCGGGCCCGTGGACGGCGAGGAACGGCGGGTTGACGAGCTCGCGTAGGTCGTAGGTCAGCGGCGTGCGGGTGCCGTAGCGCCAGAGCGCCCCGCCGGCGGCGCGCAGGACGGCGTCGGCGGCGGCGGTGTCCCAGCGCATGGTGGGGCCGACGCGCGGGTAGTAGTGCGCGGCGCCCTCCGCGACGCGACAGATCTTGAGGGCGCTGCCGGACGTCGTCGTCTCGACGTGCGGGTAGAGCGCCCCCAGGCCCTGCACGAAGGCGTCGGTGGCGGGCGTGCGGTGCGAGCGGCTGGCGACGACGCGGGCGACGTCGCGCGGGGCGCTCGGGGCGACGGGGGTGCGGACGCCGTCCGCGTCGCGCCACGCGCCGTCGCCGACCACGCCGAGGTAGGTCTCGCCGGTGACGGGGACGTGGACGACGCCGAGCGTCGGGTGGGCGACGCCGTCGCGGACGTCGGCGAGGGCGACGTTGACGGTGAACTCGCCGTTGCGGGCGAGGAACTCCTTGGTGCCGTCGAGCGGGTCGACGAGCCACGCGGCGCGCCAGCCGGCGCGCCGGCGCGCGGCGGCGGGGTCGCCGGGGTCGGCGGCGTCGCCCTCCTCGGAGAGGACGGGGACGTCGGGGGTGAGGGCGCGGAGGCCGGCGTCGAGGACGGCGTGAGCGGCGAGGTCGGCGCGGGTGAGGGGGGAGCCGTCCGCCTTCGTTTCGACGTCGCCCGGCGCGTCGTAAACGGCGCGGATGGCGGCGCCGGCGTCGGCGACGAGGGCGAGGAGGGGGTCGACGAGGGGGTGGGGGTCGGGGAGCGGGGTCGACGTCATCGCCATCAACCTAGCAAACCGATGGGTTGATGGCAACGCCGGGGGGACGCCGTCGGCGGTACGATGCACGCATGAACGCCCTGACGCAGCGGGGCAAGTACGCTCTCAAGGCGCTGGCGCACCTCGCGCGCGAGGACGCCACCGCCCGCGACCGCCCGGTCCTCGGCCGCGCCGTCGCCGACGCCGAGGGCATCCCCCCGAAGTTCCTCGAAGCGATCCTCGCCGACCTCCGCAAGCACGGGGTCCTGCAGGCCCGCAAGGGGCGGGGGGGTGGCTACTGGCTTGCCGCCGCCCCCGAGGACGTCTACCTCGGCGCGGTCCTACGCATCTTCGAGGGCCCGTTCGCGCCCGTCGCGTGCGCGTCGAAGCGCTACTACGCGCCGTGCGACGACTGCGTCGACGAAGCCGACTGCGAGGTGCGGCGCCTCATGCTGGACGTCAAGCGCGCCATGCTGGAGGTCCTCGACCGCACCAGCCTCGCCGCCCTCGTCGCCCGCGACGGCGAAGCCATCGACCTCTGACGCGCCACCCGGGCGCTCAACCGACGACGAGGTTCACGAGCTTGCCGGGCACCACGATCTCGCGGCGCACCGTGGCGTCCTCGAGGTAGCGCGCGACGTTGGGTTCCGCCTTCGCCGCGGCGACGACGTCCGCGTCGGGCGCGTCCGCCGCGACCGTCACCTGCCCCCGGACCTTGCCGTTGACCTGCACCACGAGATCGATGGCGTCCACCACCAACGCCGACGCGTCCACCTCCGGCCACGTCGCGGCGTGCACCGACGACGCCTCCCCCGCGCGGTGCCACAGCTCCTCGGCCAGGTGCGGCGCGATGGGGGCCAGCATCCGCAGGAACGCCGACCGCGCCTCCGCCCACGCCGGGTCGGCGACCAGCCCGACGTTCTTGCCCTTCGACATCGCGTTCTGCAGCGTCATGAGCTCCGCGACGGCGGTGTTGAACTGGAACGCCTCGAAGTCCTCGGTCACCGCCTGGATGGCGCCGTGCACCGCGCGCCGCAGGTCGCGGACCGCCGCCTCGCTCGCGTCGCCGGGCTCGGGCGGCGCCGTGAACAGCGCCCAGACGCGGTTCAGGAAGCGCACGATCCCTTCGATCCCCTGGTCGTTCCACGGGCCGCCCTGGTCCCACGGGCCGATGAACATCAGGTACGCGCGGACGGCGTCCGCCCCGTAGCGCTCGACCAGCGCGTCGGGATCGACGACGTTCCCGCGCCGCTTGGACATCTTCTCGCCGTCCGCGCCGAGGATCATCCCCTGGTTGCGCAGCCGCAGGAACGGCTCGTCGTGCTCCACCCACCCCAGGTCGCGCAGCACCTTGGTGAAGAAGCGGGCGTACAGAAGGTGAAGGATCGCGTGCTCGATCCCGCCGGTGTAGGTGTTCACCGGCGTCCACGCCCGCGCCAGGTCCGGATCGATCGGGCGGGCCGCGTCGTCGGGGGAGAGGTACCGCAGCCAGTACCACGACGAATCCATGAAGGTGTCCATCGTGTCGGTCTCCCGCGTCGCGGGCCCCCCGCAGCGCGGGCAATCGGCGTGCAGGAACGCCTCGTGCGTCTTCAGGGGCGACTCGCCGGTCGGCATGAACGCCACGTCCTCGGGCAGCACCACCGGCAGGTTCTCCTCCCGCTCGGGCACGATCCCGCAGGCGTCGCAGTACAGCATCGGGATCGGCGTGCCCCAGTAGCGTTGCCGGCTGATCAACCAGTCGCGCAGGCGGTACGTCGTCGTGCCCCGCCCGAGGCCCTCCGCCTCCAGCCAGGCGACGACCCGCGCGATGCCGTCGCCCGCGTCCGCCCCCTTCCCGGTGGGGGTGCCGTCGAACGGGCCCGAGTTCACCATCACGCCGTCCCCCACGTACGCTTCCTGCATCGTGGCGCCGTCGAGCGGCGCGTCGCCCTGCACGACCGGGACGACGTCGAGGTCGAAGCGGCGCGCGAAGGCGAAGTCCCGCTCGTCGTGCGCGGGGACCGCCATGATCGCGCCGGTCCCGTACGTCACCAGGACGTAGTCCGCCACCCAGATCGGGACGCGCGCCCCGTTCACCGGGTTCACGGCGTAGCCGCCGGTGAAGGTCCCGGTCTTCTCCCGCGTCTCGCTCGTGCGGTCGATCTCGCTCATGGCGCCCGCCCGCTCGACGTACGCCTCGACGTCGGCGCGACGTTCGGGGCTCGTGACCTTCGCCACCAGCGGGTGCTCCGGCGCCAACACCAGGAACGTCGCGCCCCACAGCGTGTCGGGGCGGGTCGTGAACACGGTGATCGCGTCCCCAGTCTCCGTCTCGAAGGTGACTTCCGCCCCCTCGCTGCGCCCGATCCAGTTCGTCTGCATGGTCTTGACCCGCTCCGGCCAATCGAGGCCGGAGAAGTCGAGCAGTTCGTCGGCGTACCGCGTGATGGCGAAATGCCACTGCGGCATCAGGCGGCGTTCCACCGGGGCGCCGCTCCTCTCGCCGCGCCCGTCGATCACCTGTTCGTTGGCGAGGACCGTCTGGTCGACGGGGTCCCAATTGACGGTGCTCTCCTTGCGGTAGGCGAGCCCGCGCTCCCACATCTGCAGGAAGAACCACTGGTTCCAGCGGTAGTACTCCGGCTCGCACGTCGCGAGGGTGTGACTCCAATCGAACATCGCGCCCATCTGCCGGAACTGCCGCGTCATCGTCGCGATCCGTTCGCGCGTCAGCTTCGCCGGGTGCACGTCCTGCCCCTCGCGCGCCGCCTTGATCGCGGCGTTCTCCGCCGGCAGGCCGAAGGCGTCGTAGCCCATCGGGAAGAACACCTGGTAGCCCCGCATCCGCAGGTAGCGCGCCGCGGCGTCGGCGGGGGTTTCGGCGTACCAGTGCCCGGCGTGCAGGTTGCCGGACGGGTAGGGGAACATCGTCAGGAAGTAGTAGCGCTCGCGGCCGTCGTCCTCGCGGAGGTCGACGCGGTGGAGGCCGTCACGCTCCCACGCCGCCTGCCAGCGCGGTTCGATCTCCTGGGGAACGTACGCATCGGCCGTGCCTGGGTCGTTCGTGCTCATCGGGCGCCTCCCACCGTCGCGAGACCGCCCCGACGCGGGGGTCGGGGCGTGCCGGCATCGCGCTTCGTCTCGGTCGGCTCCGCGCGACGGGGCGGCGGGGCGACCGGACGGCGCGTCATCCCATCAATCGTAGCCGCGGCTCCGGGGGGTGTCAACGCGCGTCCTGCGCGGCGCCGTCCGGCGCCGGGTCCGCGACGTCGGCCGCCTCGTCGCGCGCCTCGAGGGCGTCGCGCACCGCGTCGATCAGCGCGTGGACGTAGATCAACGAACGCGTGTCCGGTTCCCGCTCGAGGCGGATCCAGCGGCGCGCCTCGAAGTACAGGCACCCCCGAAGGCGGGGGAGGTCCCCCTCCAACCACGTCGGGACCGCCCCCAGCTGCTCCCACTGCGCCATGGCGCGGTTCGCCATCTCGCCGCACATCTCCATGCCGTACACGGCGTAGCCGTCGAACGTCGCGGCGAAGCGGACGACGTCGTCGAACGGGTCGCGCGAGTGCGGGAGGTGCTCGACGCGGAGGTCGTCGTGATCGATCGGTTGGACGACGTCGTCGTCCGCCGGCGCGGCGTCGGGGGGATCGGGGGCGTCCATCGGCGGCAGGCTACCGCGCCGTCGGCCGCGTCGGCGTGGGCTCCGCTGCGCGGTCCCCGCACGGCCAGCGGGTACACTGCCGCCGTCGCCGCCCCCGCGGGCGGCCTGCATTCGCACCGCACGCGCGGGCCGAGGCCCGCCGGGAGGGACGCCATGGATTACCAACTCGTCGTGATCGGATCCGGACCGGGCGGCTACCACGCCGCCATCCGCGCCGCGCAGTTGGGCCTCACGACCGCCGTCGTCGAAAAGGGCGACGTCGGGGGGGTCTGCCTCAACGTCGGCTGCATCCCCACGAAGGCGCTGCTGCACGTCGCGGCGGACCTCCGCGCCGCGGAGCACGCCGACGCCTACGGCGTGACGTACGGCGCGCCGCAGATCGACCTCGAGAAGCTCGCCGGCTGGAAGGCGGGCGTCGTCGACAAGATGACGAACGGCGTCGGGATGCTGTTCAAAGGGAACAAGGTCGACCTGATCGAGGGCGAAGCCCGCTTCGCCGGGGCGCACGAACTCCGCGTCGGCGACCGGACCGTGACGTTCGAGAAGGCGATCGTCGCGACCGGCTCGCGGCCGGTGGTGCTGCCGGGCCTCGAGCCCGACGGCGACGTGATCGTCGACAGCACCGGGGCGCTCGACCTGACGTCGGTCCCGAAGCGCTTCCTGGCGATCGGGGGGAGCGCCATCGGGCTGGAGTTCGCCGAGATCCACCACGCCTTCGGCAGCGACACGACGGTGGTCGAGCTCATGGACGAGATCGTGCCCGGCGCCGACCCCGCGGTCGCGAAGGCGTTGCGCACGAGCTTCGAGCGGCGCGGGATCGACGTGCGGACCGGGACGAAGGCCACGGGCGCGACGAAGACCGACGACGGTCTCGCCGTGACGCTCGAAGCGAAGGACGGCTCCAGCGAGACCGTCGTCGTCGACAAGCTCCTCGTCGCGGTCGGGCGGACCCCGAACGGGCACGACCTGGGCCTCGAGGCGCTCGGCGTGGAGGTCGACGCGCGCGGCTACGTCCCGGTCGACGAGCACCTGCGCACCGGCGTCCCGCACGTCTACGCGATCGGCGACGTCGCCCGCCCGCCGCTGCTGGCGCACAAGGCGATGAAGGAAGGCCTCGTCGCCGCGGAGCACGCCGCGGGCGTCCCCGCGGCGTACGACACCGTCGTGCCGTCGGTCATCTACACGCACCCCGAGCTCGCCTCGGTCGGCATGAGCGAGGCCGCCGCGAAGGAGGCCGGTTACGAGGTCCGGGTCGGCACCTTCCCGTTGTCGGCGTCGGGGCGCGCCACCGCCCTCGGCAGCGACGAGGGGGTCGTGAAGGTCGTCGGCGACGCCGCCACCGACGTCGTGCTGGGCGCGCACATGGTCGCTCCGAACGCCGGCGACCTGATCGCCGAGGCGGCCCTCGCGATCGAGATGGGCGCCACCCTCGAGGACGTCGCGTTGACGCAACACCCGCACCCGACGATCGCCGAGACGTTCATGGAGGCGGCGGAACACGCCCACGGGCGCGCCATCCACATCGCCAACCGCCGCAAGCGCTGACCCCGACCGACCGCCCGACCGACCGAACCCCCACGACGCCGCCGCCCCGGAGGGCGGCGGTGTCGATCTTGGTGCGGGCTTCGGGGGCGGCTTTCGGAGGGCGTCGAGGGGGGCGG
>JAVLCF010000031.1:13297-22004 GCA_031581195.1 Trueperaceae bacterium
GTCGATCTTGGTGCGGGCTTCGGGGGCGGCTTTCGGAGGGCGTCGAGGGGGGCGGCGTGGCGGCCCTCAGGTGGTGTAGTCCGCGTTGATGTGCACGTACTGGGTGGTGAGGTCGCACCCCCACGCCCGGCCGGCGCCCGCCCCGACGCCCAGGTCGACGTCGAGGTCGACGGCGGGCGCGTTCAGGTCCGCCGCGACGCGGGCGGCGTCGAACGGTGCCGGACCTCCGTCGTACACGACGTGCCCCTGCACCCGGACGCGCGCCGCGGCGGCGTCCATCGCGACGAGCGTCTGCCCGGCGGCGGAGAGGATCCGCCCCCAGTTCGGGTCGCGCCCGTGCACCGCGGCCTTCACGAGCGAACTGGACGCCACGCCCCGCGCCGCGCGGCGCGCCTCGACGTCGTCCGCCGCGCCTGCGACCCGGACGCGGAGCAGCGTCGTCGCGCCCTCGCCGTCCGCCGCGATCGCCTCGGCGAGCGCTTCGGCGACCGCCTCGAGGGCGACGAGGAAGGCGTCGGCGTCGGCGGGCCGCGCGCCGCTCGCGAGGACCACCGCCATGTCGTTCGTCGAGGTGTCGCCGTCGACGGTGAGTTGGTTGAAGGTGCGCGCCACGATCCCCGGCCAGGCGTCGCGCAGCGCCGCCTGCGGGATCGCCGCGTCGGTCGCGACGTACGCGAGCATCGTCGCCATGTTCGGGTGGATCATGCCGGACCCCTTCGCGACCCCCACGAGGCGTGCGCCGCCCGGAAGGGTGCGCTCCACGACCTTCGTCGCCAGGTCGGTCGTGAGGATCGCGGTCGCGAACGCGTCGGTGCCGTCCGGCGCGAGGTCGTCCGCGGCGGCGTCGATGCCGCTCCGGACGGCGCCCATCGGCATCGGGACCCCGATCACGCCGGTCGTGGCGGTCAGGACCGCGCCCGGGTCGACCGGCGCGCCGTCGCGACGCTCCAGGGCGGCGGCGGCGCGTTCGGCGAGCTCCGCGTCGTCGCGGGCGCCCGCCTCCCCGGTGGCGCAGTTGGCGTTCCCGGCGCTCACCACCAACGCCCGGACCGGGGCGTCCGTCGCGTGCAGCGACCGCGTGCGGGTGACGCACGCCGCGACGAAGCGGTTGCGGGTCGTCGTCGCCGCCCAGGCCACCGGCCGGTCGGCGACCAGGAGCGCCACGTCCGGCTTCCCGGAAGGCTTGACGCCGGCGGCGACCCCCGCCGCGCGGAAGCCCTCGGGCAGCGTCACGGCCAGCGCCCCTCGAGCGCCAGGCCGGTCGTCTCGGGCACCCCGGTCGCGACGTTGAACGCCTGGACCGCCTGCCCGGCGGCGCCCTTGCCGAGGTTGTCGATCGCGGCGAACGCCGTCGCCAGGCCGCGCGCCGCATCGAGGCGGACGGAGAGCATCGCGCGGTCCGAGCCGACCACCGCCTTCAGGTCGGGCAGGGCCTCCTGGACGTGAACGAGGGGCGCGTCGGCGTACGCGTCGCGCAGCGCACGCGCGAGGTCCACCTCGCGCACGTCCGCCGCCACCGGAAACGTGCAGGTCGCCAGGATCCCGCGCACGGTCGGGATCAGGTGCGGCGTGAAGCTCACCCGCAGCGGCGCGCCCGGCCCGTCGCGGCGGACGCGGACCGCCCCCTGCGCGGCGGCGAGCCCGAGGGTCCCCTCGATCTCCGCCAGGTGCCGGTGCGTGCCCGCCGGCTTGTAGGCCCGCGCGTTCTCGGCGAGCTCCGGATGGTGCAGCGCATCCGACGGGTGACGGCCCGCCCCGCTCGTCCCGGCGAGGACGGTGCAGACCGGCGTCGCGCCGGCCAGGTCGCCGCGTGCCGCGAACGGCAGCAACGCCAACGTCACCGCCGTCGCGTTGCAGCCCGGCGCCGCGAGCAACGCGGCGCCCGGCAACGCGTCGCGGTCGGCCTCCACCAACGCGTAGCGGGCCTCCTCGAGGTCGCTCGGGTGCGGGTGCTCGCCGTACCACGCCGCGTACGTCGCGGCGTCGAGCCGGGAGTCGGCGGACAGATCCACGACGCGGACGCCGGCCGCCCGCGCGGCCCGCACCCACGGCGCGGTCGCGCCGTGGGGCGTGGCGAGGAAGGCGACGTCCGCCCCGTCGAGGGCGTCGTCCGGCGTGACGAAGCGGGCGTCGCCCGCGCCGTCGACCGCGCCGGCGAGGTGCGGCCAGGCGTCCGCCACCGGACGCCCGGCGTACTGCCGCGAGGCGTAGGCGAGGTCGGCGATCTCGGGGTGGCGACGGAGGCGCCGAACGAGGCCCGCGCCGCCGTACCCGGCCGCGCCGAGCACCGCTGCGCGCACGCTCACGCCGGGTCGCCCAGCAGCGTCGCGAGGATCGCCTTGTGGGCGTGCAAGCGGTTCTCCGCCTGGTCGAACACCACGCTGCGCGGGTGGTGGACCGCGGCCTCGACCGTCTCCTCGCCGTAGTGGGCGGGCAGGTCGTGCATGAACACCCCGCGGGGCGAGAGGTCGTCGAACCAGGCGGGCGTCACGGTGTACGCCGCGAACGCCTCGCGGCGCGCCGCGGCGTCCTCCTCCTGCCCCATCGAGATCCACACGTCGGTGTAGAGGGCGTCCGCACCGCGCGCCGCTTCGCGCGGGTCGCGCACGATCTCGACGTCCGCCCCCCGCGCTCGCGCGGCGGCGAGGACGTCCGGGTCGGGGTCGTAGCCTTCGGGCGTGGCGATCACCAGCGACACGCCGGTCGCGGCGGCGGCGTTGACGTGCGAGTTGGCGACGTTGTTGCCGTCCCCGACGAACGCTACGCGGAGCCCGTCCAGGTCCCCGAAGGTCTCCTTGAGGGTGATGTAGTCCGCGGTCAGTTGGCAGGGGTGCAGGCGGTCGGACAGGCCGTTGATGACCGGCACCGAGGCGTGCGCCGCGAGATCGATCAGGGTGTCGTGCCCGTACGTGCGCGCCATCACGCCGTCCACCCAGCGCTCGAGGTTCTTCGCGACGTCGCGAATCGATTCGCGGACGCCGACCCCGATGAAGTTCTGGCTCAGCAACACCGAATGCCCCCCGAGTTGGAACATCGCGATGTCGAACGTCGAGCGGGTCCGAAGCGACTGCTTCTCGAAGATCATCGCCAGCGTGCGGTGCTCCAGCAGCCGCGGTCGGTCGCCGTTCCGCCACCGTCGCTTCGTGTCCACGGCGAACGAGAGGAGCGCCTCGAACGAGGCGGGATCCCAATCGGCGAGGGAGAGGAAGTCGTCCCCCCTCCGCTCCGACAAGCGCGCGGCGTCGGTCATGCGGTCACCTCCAGGCGACGGCGGGGGCGGCGCCCCCGCGCACGAGGGCGCAGGCTACCACGCGCCCCGCGCCGCTCAGCGCAGCCCGAGCCAGCCGAGGTACGCCGCGACCGCCGCGTCGCCGACCAGGAGCGCCACCAGCCCCCCGACCACCAGCCAGGGCCCGAAGGGGATCGCCCGGCCGCCCCCGGCCAGCCGATGCGCGACCCCGACGACCGCGCCGACCGCGACCGCGGCGAGGAGCGCCACGGCGGCCCCCTGGACCCCCAGGACCGCCCCGAGCAGGCCCGCGAGCTTCACGTCACCGAACCCCATGGCGATCGGTTCGTCCGCCCCGTCGTCGGGGGCGGGCGCCCCACGGGCGCCGCCGCGCGCGTCGCGGCGGAGGTCCACCAGCCACCAGACGGCGCCGCCGGCGAGCGCGACGGTGCCCGCCGCCCCGACGCTGCCCGCGATCGCCGCGAGGGGACCGACGCCGACCGGCGACGCGAGGAGGGCGGCGAGCCAGAGGGTCCACGCGACCGGTTCCGCGACGCGCAGCGTGCGGCGCGACGCCAGGTTGACGGCGATCGACGCGCCCGCCGCAAGGAGGCCGACGGCGAGACCGCCGGCGGCGCCGGCGACGGCGGCGACCGCGACCTGGTCGAAGCCCAGCGGCCAGAGGCGTTCACGGGTGTCGCGTCCGCGCCGCAGGGCGAGCCCCCCCAGGCGGTCGACCAGCACCAGGACGCCGGCGGCGAACGCCGCTCCCCACGCGGCCGCCGTCAGGTCGGGCAGGGCCGGCCCGACCGGGCGGGCGCCCCCGAACGCCGCGGCGGCGAGGAGCGCCGCCGCGAGCGGGGGGAGGGTGAGGACGTCGGGGATCTCCGCGTGCGCGAGGTCGACGAAGGCGACGCTCAGGAGCACGATCCAGATCGCGCCGAGCGCCAGTGCGACGCCGAGCCCGGACGGGAGCGGCGTCGCGACCGCCAGCGCGACGAAGCCGGCGGCGGCGAGCGCCTCGACGACCGGGTAGCGCAGCGAGATCGGGGCGCCGCAGTGGCGGCAGCGCCCCCGCAACGCCAGCCAACTCAGGAGCGGCACGAGCTCGCGCGGCGACAGCGGGTGGTCGCAGGTCGGACAGCGCGACCCCGGCCAGGCGACCGACCCCCCGCGCGGGAGGCGGTGCACGACGACGTTCGCGAAGCTGCCGAGGAACGCCCCGAGGATGCCGGCGTACGCCCACACCCACGGCCCGTTCACGCCGACCGCCCGACCCCGAGCGCGGCTGCGGGTGGTAGCGTCGGCGCGTGATGAACCGTACGCATGCCCGCACCCGTCCGCTTTCCGTCGTCTCCCTCGTGCGCGGGGCCCTCCTCGCGGTCGCGTTGGCGTTCGCGGCCGGCGCCGCCGCGCAGGAGGCCGGCGCGACCGTCGCCTTCGTCGATACGCAAGCGCTGATCTCCGCGCACCCCGCGCAATCCCAGATCGACCAGCTCAGCGGCGACCTCGACGCGGAACTCCAGGACCTCCTCGCGCAGCGCGCTGAGCTCGTCGACAAGCAGGCCGCCGAAGGCCTCACCGCCGAGGAACAGGAGCTGCTGCAGGCGCTGAGCGTCACCATCCAGACGCGCCGAGACGAGGGCCTCGCCGCCATCCGCGACGCCGCCGGACCGGCGGAGGAGGCGGCGAACGCCATCATTCGCGACATCGCCGAGGAGCGCGGGTACGCCCTCGTCCTGGACGTCGGGGCGGCCGCCGGCCTCGTCGTGTACGCCGGCGACGGCGTGCCGGAGTTCACGGACGACGCCGTCGCGTTGATGACCGAGCGGTTCCCGGCCGAGTGACGTTCGGCGGGGCCCCTCCGGGCCCCGAACGCGGCAGGATGCATCGGACCCGCCGGTCACGCCGGCGGGTCCGATTCGGTCTCGGCGGCGAGGCGCGCGAGGACGGCTCGGTCGTCGTCGGTGAGGTCGGCGGTCTCGAGCAGGTCGGGCCGTCGCGCGAGGGTCCGGCGGAGCGCCTGCTCGCGCCGCCAGGCCGCGACCCGTGCGTGGTGCCCCGACGTCAGGACGTCGGGGACCCCCACCCCGGCGTACGTCGCGGGGCGGGTGTACTCGGGGTAGTCCAGCAGGCCGGTCGTGAAGGAGTCCTGCCGGTGGCTGTCGGCGTCCCCGAGCACGCCCGGGAGGAGCCGCGCGACCGCTTCGATCAACGCGAGGGCGGGCAGTTCCCCACCCATCAGCACGACGTCGCCGAGCGACACCTCGCGGTCGACGAGCGTCTCGACGCGGGCGTCGAACCCCTCGTAGCGGCCCGCCAGCAGCACCAGGTGATCGAGGGTGGCGAAGCGCTCGACGTGCGCCTGCGTCAGCGGCGTGCCGGCGGGGGAGAGGAGGACCGTTTCGCTGGCGGGGGGCGCGTCCGCGCGCGATTCGGCGAGGGCCGCGCCGGCCACGTCGGCGCGGATCACCATGCCCGCCCCCCCGCCGTACGGGGCGTCGTCGACCCGCCCGGTGCGGTTCCCGGCGAACCGGCGCAGGTCCCGCACGCGGACCTCGAGGGGTCCGGCCTGGATCGCCTTCGCGAGGAGCGCATCGCTCAGGTACCCCTCGATCAACCCCGGGAACAGCGTGTGGACGGTGACGATCACGCGGGGTCCAGGAGCCCGTCGGGCGGGTCGAACAGGGTCACGCCGTCGTCGTCCTCGCGCACGTACGGCGCGGCGCGCGGCAAAAGCTGCGACGTGCCGTCCACCCGGACGCGGAGCAGCGGGTTGGCGGGGCCGCCCTCGAGCGCCTCCACGACCCCGACCTCCACCGGCGGTGCGTCCCCGCGGACCAGGAGGACGGGCCGTCCCACCTCGGCTCGGGCGGGCGCGGGGCTTCCGGCGGCGTCCTCGGCGGCGTCGGGGGTGGGCGCCCAGAGGGTCGCGTGCACCAGCTCGGCGGCGCGTTCGGCGGTGCGGACGCGGTCGAAGCGGGCGCGCCAGGCGTCCCCGTGCCGTGCGAACGCCTCGAGGTGGACGTCCCCCACCCCCTCGAGCCACAGCAGGGCGCCCCGCTCCAGGGCGTGGAGCAGGGCGGGGGCGGCGCCGTCGTCGAGGGGGTGCAGGCGGACCGCGCCCCGCAGGCCGTGGCGGCGTCCGACGCGCGCCGCCGGCCGGAGGCCGGTCGGCGGCCGAGGCGACCCGGTCACGCGCGTCAATCGATCAGGTGGACGTCCACCCGTTGGCGGCCGTCGGCGGCGGCGCGGGCCAGGGTCCGGACGGCGTTGATGATCCGCCCGTTGCGACCGATGATGCGGCCGGCGTCCGCTTTCGCGCAGCGCACCTCGATGCGGACGCCCCGCGCCCCCTCGTCGCTCGTGACCCGCAACTGCGACGGGTCCTCGACCAGGTTCCGCAGGACGTACTCGACGAGGTTCGAGGGCATGGTCAGCCGGCGGTCGCCGCGACGCGCTTGACGTACGCGTCGCTGCGCTTGGCGCGGACCGTGGGCACGTCGACGCCCTGCGACTCGAGGAGCCGGACGACGGATTCGGTGGGTTGCGCCCCGACCGACAGCCAGTGCGCGGCGCGTTCGGCGTTCAGTTTGAGCGACGCGTCGGTCGTCTCGCGCGGGTCGTAGTAGCCGAGTTGTTCGATGTAGTCGGCGGCGCGCTTCTTGCGGGCGTCGACGACGACGATGCGGTAGTGGGGGTTGCGCTTCGAGCCCATGCGCGTCAGGCGGATCTTGACCATGTACGTCTCCTCAAAGGGCGTGTGCGTGTCCGGGTCGGGATGCGGGCCGCGCCCGCGTGCTTCGCTCGGACCGGCGTCCGGTGCAGCAACTGAAGAGTGTACCGCGCGCCCCGCCCGGCGCGCAAACGGGCCGTCAGCCTCCGAACCCCGCCGGCAGTCGGCCGGTCTTCCCGGCCTTCTTCATCATCTTCTTCGTCGCCTCGTAGTTCTTCATCAAACGGTTGACGTCCTGCACCGTCGTCCCGGACCCGCGCGCGATGCGCCGACGGCGGCTGGCGTCGAGGACGCGGGGGGTGCGGCGCTCCGCGTCGGTCATGCTCGAGAGGATCGCCTCCACCCGCGCGAGTTCGCCCTCGTCGACGTCCGCGCCGGCCGGCATCATCTTCTTCGCGCCGGGGATCATGCCCAGGATCTCGCCGAACGACCCCATCTTCTTCAGTTGCCGCATCTGGTGCAGCATGTCCTGCAGCGAGAAGTCCTGCGGCCGTCCGCCGGTGCCGCCGTCCTCCGCGGCGTCCTCGAGCGCTTCGGCCTTCTCGATCAGCGTCAGGACGTCGCCCATGCCGAGGATCCGGCCGGCGATCCGCTCGGGGTGGAACGCCTCGAGCCCGTCGAGCTTCTCGCTGGTCCCGGCGTAGTAGATCGGGCGCCCGGTGACGTGCGTCGCGGACAACGCCGCTCCGCCCCGCGCGTCCCCGTCCATCTTCGAGAGCACCAGGCCCGACACGCCGACGCGTTCGTCGAACGTCCGCGCGACGGGGAGGGTCTGTTGCCCCGTCATCGCGTCGACGACCAACAGCCGTTCGGTCGGGCCGACCGCCGCGTCGAGGGCGGCCAGTTCCCCCATCAACGCCTCGTCGATCTCGAGGCGTCCGGCGGTGTCGACCAGCACCAGGTCGCGGAAGTCCTCGCGCAACGCCGCGTCGATCCGCGCCTTCGTCGTCTCCGGCGGTTCGCCGTCCGCGACCTTCAGGACCGGCACGCCGACGCGGTCCGCGAGCACCTCGAGCTGGTCGCGGGCGGCGGGGCGTTGGGTGTCGGCGGCGACCAGCAGCGGCCGGCGGCCCTTCGCCTTGAAGTGGTAGGCGAGCTTCCCGACCGTCGTCGTCTTCCCGGCGCCCTGGAGCCCCATCATCAGCCAGACGTTGCCGTCGCTGCGCAACTCCGGTTGGACGCTCTCGCCGCCCAGCAGCGTCTGCAGTTCGTCGCGCACGATGCGAATCACGCGCTGGTCGGGCGTGAGGCTCATCAGCGTCTCGTCGCCGATCGCTTCGGCCTCGACGCGCTTGACGAAGTCGCGCGCGACCTCGAGCGCCACGTCCGCCTCGAGCAACGCGACGCGAACCTCGCGCAGCGCGGCCTTGACGTCCGCTTCGCTCAGGCGTCCACGCCCGCGCAGCGATTGGATCGCTCCCTGGAGTCGGTCCCCGAGATTCTCGAACATGCGCCCTCCTCGGCCCCGGCAGCGTAGCGCCGGGCCGGGGGGCGGTCAAGGACGACGCGAACCGCGCTCGGGCGGCGCCCGGGCCGGTGGTACCCTCGCGCCGTGATGGCGCTCGACACGCGTTCGCGGTGGGGTCGGCGCGGCCCTCGCGCAGCGCGGGCGGCGCTCGCGGCGCTGGCGCTGGCCGCAGGCCTCGCCGGGGTGGGCCCGTCCGCCGCTGCGCAGGATGCCTCCGCGGTGCGGGCCGCCACCCCCGTCGCGACCACCCCCGTCGCGACCACCCCCGTCGCCG
>JAVLCF010000032.1:0-2082 GCA_031581195.1 Trueperaceae bacterium
CGAGGGCGGCGTCGTTCTGCGGGGCGATGGGGGCGACGAACACCGCGTCCGCGCCGAGCGCCTCCGCTTCGCGCGCCTGCTCGACGGCGCCCGCCGTCCCGAGGGCGCGGACCCCGACCCAGACCGAGAGGCGCCCGCCGGCCTGGTCGACGACCGCTTCGACGACGGCGCGGCGTTCCGCGCCGGACAGCTTGTGCGCCTCGCCGAGAAACCCGAGGATGGCGACGCCGTCGGCGCCGACGTCGACCATGAGGTCGATCGAGCGGCGCAGGCTCGCGAGGTCGAGGGCGCCGTCCTCGAGGAACGGCGTGGGGAGGATCGGGTTGACCCCCCGTAACGGTGCGTGCGTGGCCATGGGGCCACCTCCTCCCGCCGCGGGCGTTCGGGCGTCGTCGTCCGCGCGTCGTGTGGGCGGATGCTACCCCGCGCCGCGCTGCGCGCCGCGTCGGCCGCGCGGGCCACGACGCGGGGCGCGACGCGGGGTGGGTTGGCAGCGGGGACAGAAATGCGACGAGCGGCCGGCGAGCACCCGGCGTTCGAGGGGCGCGCCGCACCGGGGGCAGGGGTCGCCCTCGTGCCCGTACGCGTCGAGCTGCGCGAGGTACGCGCCGACCTCGCCGTTGACCGTCCGGTAGTCGTTCAACGTCGTGCCCTGCGCGCGGATGGCGGCCTCCAGCACGTCCCGGATGGCGCCGTGGAGCGCCTCGATCGTGCCGCCGTCGCGCGCGACGCGCTTCGCGGGGGTGGCGGGGTGCACCCGCGCGCGCCAGAGCGCCTCGTCGGCGTAGATGTTGCCGAGCCCCGCGACCGGTTTCTGGCTCAACAGCAGCGTCTTGATCGCCACCTCGCTGCGCCGAAGCGCCGCGCGGAAGCGGCGGGGCGTGAAGGCGTCCGACAGCGGTTCGGGGCCGAGGTTCGCGAGGGTCGGGAGTCGCGACGGGTCGCCCCCGGGCAACACCAGGCACCGCCCGAAGCGACGCACGTCGCGGAAGTGCACGACCGGGTCGGGGCCGGCGTCGAGGACGAGGCGAGCGCGTTCGTGGGCGGGGGGCGGCGTCGCGGAGAGGATGCCGGTCATGCCGAGGTGGATCACCAGCACGTCGCGGGCGTCCGCCGGGTCGTCGCGCCCGGGGTGGATCAACGGGAAGACCAGGAACTTGCCGCGCCGGTCGACCGCCGCGATGCGTTGCCCCTGCGCGAGCGGCAGGTCGGCGTACTTGGGGCCGGCGGGCGCGTCGACGCGGCGCGCCTCGAGGATCGTGCGCCCCGTCAGCCAGGGGGCCAGCTCCCGCCGGACGGTTTCGACCTCAGGCAGTTCGGGGATAGGTGATCGTTCCCTCGTACAGCGCCCGACCGACGATGGCGCCGTCCAGGCCCAGGCGTTCGTACGTCGCGACGTCCGCGTCGCGCGCGACGCCGCCCCCCGCCCACAGGCGGTGGGGGAAGGCGGCGCGCATCGCGGCGACGGGGGCTTCGTCGACGCCCTGCAGGGTGCCGTCGCGCACGACGTCGGTGTAGATCATGCGGGTCACGCCGCGCGCGGCCATGTCGGCCGCGACGTCGGTCGCGAGGACGTCGCGGACGTCGCGCCACCCGCGGACCGCGACGCGGCCGTGCTTCGCGTCGAGGCTGACGACGACGCGCTCCGCGCCGTGCTCGCGGACGAGGGCGTCGACGAGGTCGGGGTCGTCGATGGCGGCGGTGCCGAGCACCACCCGGTCGACCCGGGTGAGCCAGGCGTCCGCGGCGGCGCGGCTGCGGACGCCGCCCCCGATCTCGCTGCCGACCCCCGCGCGGGCGGCGGCGTCGGCGATGGCGGCGGCGTTGTCGCCGCGCTCGAGGGCGGCGTCGAGGTCGACGAAGTGGATCGTGGTCGCGCCGAGCGACGCCCAGTGGGCCGCGGCGTCGGTGGGGGCGTCGTAGTACGTCGTGGCGCGCGCCGGGTCGCCGCCCTCGAGGCGGACGGCGCGTCCCCCGAGGACGTCGACGCAGGGAACGATCTCGAACATGGGGGCATGCTACCCGTCCGGTTCGTCGTCGCGGTTCGTCGTCGCGGTTCGTCGCCGGTTGACGCGACGCGGA
>JAVLCF010000032.1:2182-21758 GCA_031581195.1 Trueperaceae bacterium
CGGTTCGTCGTCGCGGTTCGTCGTCGCGGTTCGTCGCCGGTTGACGCGACGCGGACGCGGCCCGTAGCGTAGAGGGATGCGTCCCGACGCCGTCGCCCTGCTCAACATCGCGCCGCTCCTCTCGCACGCCCCCGGCGGGCCGAGCGAGGTGGAGGCGGAGGGCGACCTCCTCCCCACCGCCGAGGAGCTCGCGAAGGACGGCCTCCGCCTCGCGGGGCCGCTCGCGTGGCGGGTGGTCGTGCGCAACACCGGCGGCGACGACGACCTGATCGCCGAGGGGGAGGTCGAGGGGACGGCGCTGATGGAGTGCCGGCGGTGCCTCGAGGACGTCCCCACCGACGTGCGCGCGTCGTTCTTGTACCCGATGGTCTACAAGCCGTCGCAGGAGGCGGACCTGGCGTTGGTCGAAGCGCCGCTCGTGAACGTCGAGGACGACCTCGCACCGCACGACGAGCTCGCCGAGGACCGGCTGTCGGTCGGCTCGCCGGAGGTGGACTTCGCGCCGCTGCTGGCGCAGGTGTTCGCCATCGATCTGCCGTTGACGGCGCTGTGTTCGCCGTCCTGCCGAGGGCTCGCGACCGACGGCACGAACCTCAACGAGCACCCGGGCCACGTGCCCGCCGACGCCCCCGAACCCGACGCGCCGTCGTCCCCCTTCGACGTCCTCGCCGATCTTGACGTAGAATCGTCCTCCTGACGACACCCCCAGGCGCGGCCGGGCGGTCCCGGCACGGAATTGGAGCATCATGGCGAAGCATCCCGTCCCCAAGAAGAAGACGTCCAAAGCTCGGCGTGACCAGCGGCGCAGCCACCACGCGCTCACGCCGAAGAACCTGACCGAGTGCCCGCAGTGCAAGAGCCTCAAGCCGCAACACCAGGTGTGCCCGGAGTGCGGGAGTTACGCCGGCAAGCAGGTCGTCGAGGTCGACGCCTGAGCGGCTGACCGCCCGCGCCACGCCGAAGCAATCGCCGTTCCGGGGCCGCCCAGCGCGGCCCCGTCGTCCGGACGGGCGACGCGAGGGGAGCCACCATGAAGCGCTCGGCCGGCATCACCGCGATCGGTGCGTACGCGCCGGAAAAGGTCGTGACGAACGACGACCTGTCGCGGTTTCTCGACACGAACGACGAATGGATCCGCTCGCGGACCGGCATTCGTCGTCGGCACCTCGCCGCCGACGACGAGTTCGCGAGCCACATGGCGTTCGCCGCCGTCGACGACCTGGTGCGGCGCTACGGCGAGGCCGCGCTCCAGGACGTCGACCTGGTGATCGTCGCGACGAACACGCCCGACGCGTTGTTCCCCGCGACCGCCAGCCTGGTGCAGGACCGCTTCGGGCTGCGCGCCGGCGCGTTCGACCTGCTGGCGGCCTGCCCCGGGTGGGTGTACGCGCTGAGCGTCGCGCAGGCCTACGTCGAGAGCGGCCTGGCGTCGAAGGTCCTCACGGTCGGGTCCGACGCGCTCAGCAAGGTCCTCGATTGGACCGACCGGCGCACCGCGGTGCTGTTCGGGGACGGGGCGGGCGCCGCGATCGTCGAGGCGGTCCCCGCCCCCCACGGGATCCACGGCACCGTCCTCGGGTCGGACGGGGCGGGCGGCGGCCTGCTGCACGTCGGGGAGACCGCCCCGTCGCTCCCGACCGGGGAGGCGATGAGCGGGAAGCTGGAGATGAACGGTCGGGAGGTGTACAAGTTCGCGGTGCGGGTCATGAACGACACCACCCTCGAGGCGCTCGGCAAGGCGGGGCTCGAGCCGGCGGACGTCGACCTGTTCGTGCCGCACCAGGCGAACCAACGCATCATCGACGCCGGCCGGGAACGGCTCGGGTTGCCGCCGGAGAAGGTCGTGTCCGTCGTCGACGAGTACGGCAACGCCTCCACCGCGTCCATCCCGATGGCGCTCGTCGACGCGCTCGACGCCGGCCGGCTTCGCGACGGCGACCGGGCGTTGCTCGTGAGTTTCGGGGGGGGCTTGTCGTGGGCGACGACGGTCCTGACGTGGGGCCCGATGCGGCCCGCCCTCGCCGGCGCGAAGGGCGCGGCGTGACGCCCGCGCGGGGGTTCGTCGCCCTCTTTCCCGGGCAGGGCTCGCACGCCGTGGGGATGGGGCGCGAGCTGTACGACGCCAGCCCGGCCGCCCGCGCCACCCTCGACGCCGCCGACGCCGCCCTCCCGGGCCTGCTGGAGGCGATGTTCGACGGGCCGCTCGAGACCCTCACGGCGACCGAGACGCAACAGCCCGCCCTCCTCGCCGCCGGTGCGTCGGCGTGGGCGGCGTGGCGGGAGGCGGGCGGTCCCGACGCCGCGGCGTTCGCCGGGCACAGCCTCGGGGAGTGGACGGCGCACGTCGCGGCCGGCACCCTCCCCCTCGAGGTGGGGGTCCGCCTCGTCGCGGCGCGGGGCCGCTACATGCAGGCCGCCGTGCCGGCCGGGGAGGGCGCGATGGCGGCGGTCCTGAAGCTCGCCGACGCCGACGTCGACGCGATCTGCGACGCGGTGCGCGCCGCCGGGGAGGGCGTCGTGGAGGTCGCCAACCGCAACGCCCCCGGGCAGGTGGTCGTCTCCGGCGACGCGGCCGCGGTGGACGCCGCGGCGCGCGCCGCGAAGGGGGCGGGCGGCCGAGCCGTTCCGCTGAAGGTCAGCGCCCCGTTCCACTGCTCGCGCATGGCGCCCGCCGCGGAGCGGCTCGCGGCCGACCTGGCCGACGTGACCTTCGCCGCCCCCCGCGCGCCGCTGTGGTGCAACGTCGACGCCGCCCCCCTGCCGGACGCGGCGGCGGCCGCCGATCGGTTGACGCGGCAGGTGACCGCCCCAGTCCGCTGGACCGAGGAGGTCCGCGCGCTGGCGGACGCCCACCCGCCGACGTTCGTGGAGTTCGGCGGGGGGCGGGTCCTGGGTGGGTTGGTCGGCCGCATCCTGGAGGGGGCGGAGACCCACGCCGTGGAGGACGCCGCGACGCTCGACGCGACCCTCGCGGCGGTGGGGGAACGCGCGGAAGGCGGGGCGCCGGGCGCCCCGGGAAGGGAGGCACCATGAGCGAAGCGAAGGCGCGCGTGGCGCTCGTGACCGGCTCGAGCCGCGGGCTGGGGCGCGCCACCGCCACCGAACTGGCGCGACGCGGGCACCCGGTCGCGGTGCACTACGTCCGGAGCGAGGGGCCGGCCGCGGAGGTCGTCGCGGAGATCGAGGCGGCCGGCGGGCGGGCGGCGGCGTTCGGTGCGGACGTCGCCGACCCCGAGGCGGGCCGCGACCTGCTGGGGCGCGTCGAGGCGGAGCTCGGACCGGTCGCGGTGCTGGTGAACAACGCCGGCATCACCCGGGACGGCCTGGCGATGCGCATGAAGGACGACGACTGGCAGGCGGTGATCGACACCAACCTGAGCGGCGCCTTCTACCTCGCGCGCGGGGTCGTGCGCGGGATGCTGAAGGCGCGCTGGGGCCGCATCGTCAACGTCTCGAGCGTCGTGGGGGTGATGGGCAACGCCGGGCAGGCGAACTACGTCGCGGCGAAGGCGGGCCTGATCGGCCTCACGAAGGCGCTCGCGCGGGAGGTCGCCTCGCGCGGCGTGACGGTGAACGCCGTCGCGCCCGGCTTCGTGGCGTCCGACATGACCGACGGCCTGAGCGAGGACCTGCGCGAGGCGTACCTGGCGCAGATCCCCGTCGGGCGGTTCGGCGATCCCGCCGACGTCGCCGCTGCGGTCGCCTACCTGACGTCCGACGCCGCGGCGTACGTCACCGGCCAGACCCTGCACGTCGACGGCGGCCTGGTGATGCCCTGACCCGCCGGGTCGCGGCCGGCCCCGGCGGCGCCCGCCCCGGTGCACGGCCCGGCCCAGCGCCCCGGTCGACCCACAGCCGTCGACCCCTTCGTTCGCGTCAGGGACGCGGCGAACCGGCCATCGCACGGTTCGTGCTAGACTCCCGCGAACGCGAAATCACGCCCTTGGGAGGCCAGCAGCATGACGGAACAAGAACGCCAGATCCTGACGAAGATCCGCGAGGTCGTCGCGGAGAAGCTCGACGTGTCCGAGGACGACGTCGCGGAAGCCGCCAGCTTCCAGGACGACCTGGGCGCCGATTCCCTCGACGTCGTCGAGCTCATCATGGGGCTCGAGGACGAGTTCGGCATCGAGATCAGCGACGAGGAAGCCGAAGGCATCCGCACGGTCGGGGACGCCATCCGCTTCATTTCCGACAAGCAGTAGTCCGACGACGCCGGCGCGCGGCGCGCCGGGGTGGGGGTCGCCCCCTCCCCGCCGCCGCGCGCCGTGCGCGCGAACGCGGGGAGGCGAACCGTGAAACGAGTGGTGGTCACCGGCCTCGGGCCCGTCACCCCGATCGGGGTGGGCGCGAGCGCGTTCCTGGAGGCGCAACACGCCGCGGCGAACGGCATCGGTCCCGTGTCGCACTTCGACCCGTCGGAGTTGTCGGTCCGCATCGCCGGGGAGGTCGACGTCGACGTCCTCGCGTACCTCGACAAGAAGGCCGCGAAGCGGCTCGACCGCTTCGTGGAACTGGCGTTGATCGGGTCCGACCTGGCGCTCGCCGACGCCGGACTGGACGCCGAGGCGGTCGCGGGGGAGCGCACCGGCACCTCCATCGGCACCGGCATCGGTGGGTTGGACACGTGGGAGAACGAATCGCGCGTGCGGTTCGAGCGGAACCCGATGCGGGTCACGCCGTTCTTCATCCCCATGCTGATCGCCAACATGGCGTCGGGCCACGTCGCCATGCGGCACGGAGCGACCGGCCCCTCGACGTCGGTCGTCACCGCCTGCGCAACGGGCTCCGGCTCGATCGGGGACGCCTACCGCATCGTGCAGCGCGGCGAGGCGGACCGGATGATCGCGGGCGGCACCGAAGCGCCGGTCACCCCCATGGGGATCGCCGGCTTCGCGGTGATGAAGGCGCTCTCGACCCGCAACGACGCGCCGGAGGCCGCCAGCCGCCCCTTCGCCGCCGACCGCGACGGCTTCGTGATCGGCGAGGGCGCCGGGATCGTCGTCCTGGAGGAACTCGAGCACGCCAAGGCCCGCGGGGCGCGCATCTACGCCGAGGTCGTCGGGTACGCCACGAGCGCCGACGCGCACCACATCACCGCCCCCGCCCCCGGCGGCGAGGGCGCCGCGCGGTGCCTCACGTGGGCGTTGCGGGACGCGGCGCTCGACCCGAGCGACGTCGGGTACCTCAACGCGCACGGGACGAGCACGCCCGCGAACGACCTCAACGAGACCCTCGCGATCAAGACGGTGTTCGGCGAGCGCGGCGACGCGCCCCCCGTCAGCAGCACGAAGTCGATGACCGGGCACACGCTCGGGGCGGCCGGCGGCATCGAGGCGATCGCCGCGGTGCAGGCGCTGCATTCCGGCGTCCTGCCGCCGACGCGGAACCTCGACGTGCCCGACCCCGACCTCGACCTCGATTACGTCCCGCACGAGGCGCGCGAGGTGGACGTCGACGTGGCGATCAGTCAGAACTTCGCCTTCGGCGGGCAGAACGCCGCGCTGGTCTTCCGGCGCTACGCCTGAGGGCGCGCGGGTGAGCGGCGACGGATCGCGGCGCCCGGGGCGGGGCGCCGCGATCCTCATGGCGGGCACCCTCGCCAGCCGCGTCACCGGCCTGGCGCGCCACTCGCTCCTGAACCAGTTGTTCGACGCGCGCGTCACCGACGCGTTCACGGTGGCGTGGCGCATCCCGAACCTGTTCCGCGAACTGCTGGCGGAGGGCGCGCTGTCGAACAGTTTCGTGCCGGTCTACGCCCGGCTCCGCGCCGCCGACCCCGCCGACGCGAAGCGGTTGGCGGGGGCGCTGCTGTCGGTCCTGATCCTCGTGAACGCGGTGTTGCTGCTCCTCGCGACGCTCGCCGCACCGTGGATCGTCGACCTGTTGCTCGGGGCGGCGGGGAGCGTCGACCGGGACCTGGCGGTCCGCCTCACCCGCGCGGTGTTCCCGTTCCTCGCCGCGGTGAGCCTCTCGGCGTGGGCGATGGGGCTGCTGAACGCCCGCGAGCGGTTCCTCGCGCCCGCCCTGGCGCCGGTGGCGCTGAACGTCGTGGCGCTCGCCGGGATGACGACGTTCCCGGGGGCCGCGGTCCCGCTCGCCGTCGCCTTCGTCGCGGGCGGCGTCGCGCAGGCGCTCGTGCAGGTGCCCGCCCTGGTGCGGGCCGGGGCGGCGCCGGTCCCCCGCCGCCCGTGGCACCCGGAGCTCGTGGGGGTGCTGGTGTTGATGGCGCCGTTCGCGATCACGACCAGCGGACGGCAGGCGGTGAACCTGGTCGCGACGCGGGTCCTGGACGGGCTGCCGGTCGGCTCGCAGACGGCGTGGTTCAACGCCGACCTGTTCCTGTCGTTGGCGTTGGGCGTGTTCGCCGTCAGTCCCGCCCTCGCCTGGTACGCCCGCCTCTCGAACCTGGTGGGCGAGGACGAGGCGGCGTTCGCGCCGACCCTCCGGGAGGGGCTCGGCGTGATCGCCTTCCTCACCGCGCCCGCGGGGGCGTTGCTGGTCGCGCTCCCCGAGCCGGCGGTCCGGGTGGTGTTCGACGGGCTGTCGCTCGTCGGCGGGGGGCTCGGTCCCGACCGCCTCGCGGCGACGGTCGCGGCGACCGGCCCGATCGGGCTCGCCGTCCCCGCCCTGGGGCTGCATCAACTGCTGTCGCGCGTCTGGTACGTCCGCGGCGAGGTACGCCTCCCGATCCTCGTCGCGGTCGCGTTCCTGAGCGTGCAGGCGACCGCCTTCGCGGTGCTCGGCCCGCGGTTCGGGGTCGCGGGCCTGGCGTGGGGCGCGGCCGGCGCCGCCTGGCTGCAGCTGGCGGCGTTGGGCCTCCTGACCGCCCGCCGCGAGGGCCTGAACGTCGCGCGGTGGGTCGGGCACGGCGTGCGGGTCGCTCTCGCCGCGGGGGCGGCCGCAACGCTCGCGGCGGGCGTCGCGTCGCTCGTGGCGACCCCCGACTGGTGGGGGTGGGCGGCGCGCCTCGCGGTGGGCGGAACGGCGGGGGTCGCGGCGTACCTGGCGTTCGCCGTCCTGCTGCGCATCCCCGAGGTCGGGCGGCTGACCTCCTGGCGTCCGGGGCGGTGGAACGGGTAGGGTCCGCGTCCAGGAGGTCCACATGCCCACCGTTCGTTCGCACGACACGACCCACGACGTTCCCGCCGGTACCCGCCTGGTCCACGCCCTCGAGGCGATGGGGACGGGCGTCGGCCACCGCTGCGGCGGCAAGGCCCGCTGCACCACCTGCCGCGTCACCTTCGAGCAGGGCGAGCCCGACGCCATGACGACCGCGGAGGCCGACAAGCTTCGCGATCAGGGGCTGCTGGGCGAGGTGCGCCTCGCCTGCCAGATCCTCGTCGAGCAGGACATGGAGGTCACGCCCCTGATGACCGTCGAGGGGGAGGGCTGGAGCGATCCGGGGCCCACCCCGGCCGACGGGATCGAGCCGGACCCGAGCTGGACGACGCGCGACGCCGCCACGACCGACTGACGCGGTGCCCCGCGAGGCGTCGGCCGGCCCCTCCCGGGGGCCGGCCGACGTCGTGGAGGTCACGGCGTCCACCGCGGTACCCTGCCCCTCGATGCCTTCGTACCCCGCGCCCTCCGCACCGGCCGTCCACCCCACCCCCGCGCCCGTCCGCTCCCTCCGCGCGCGGGTCGCGCGATGAGTCGCGCCGACCGCGAGGCGTTCTGGGACCGCGCGGAGATGGCGGAGCGGATGGGGGGGCGCCCGCCCGACCACCGCTTCGTCGCGCTGATGGACGAGGTCGCGGACCCCGGACGGATCCTCGACGTGGGGTGCGCGGGGGGCCGCAACGCCGCCTTCGCCGCGGAGCGCGGCGCGGACGTGCACGCCTTCGACGCCGCCCCCGCGATGGTGGACGCGACCCGCGCCCGCCTCGCCGGGCTCGGGGTGGCGGACGCGGACGCGCGGGTGCGGCGCCTCGACCTGCTCGACCTGCCCACCACCGCGTGGCCCGCGACGCTGGCGCCGTTCGGGGTCGTTCTGGCGCTCGGGGTGCTGCAGGACCTGCCCGATGCGGCGTCGACCCGGGCGGTGCTCGCGCGCCTCGCGTCGTGGTTGGCGCCGGACGGCACGCTGCTGCTGGCGAACTTCGGGCCGGAATCCCGCACCGAGGGGGTCCCCCTCACGCCGGTCGCGGACGCCGAGCACGCGTACCTGGGGTTCGGGGGGGAGGACCGCCGCATGACGCTGCCCGACGCCGCCACCCTCGACGCCTGGGCGGCGGACGCGGGCCTCCGGCCCGCCGTCGCGACGGAGACGAAGCGGGTGGCGACCGACGCGGGGCACCGCGACACGATCAACGCCAGCTACCGGCCGGCGGGGGCCGCGGGGTGACGACGGGCGGGCGCGAGCGCGTCGCGCTGGTGATGGCGGGCGGGCGCGGGCAGCGCTTCTGGCCGCTGTCGACCGAGGCCCGCCCGAAGCAGTTCCTCGACCTCGACCGGCGCGGCCGCACGCTGCTGCAGGCGACCGTCGACCGGGTCGCGCCGCTCGTGGGGGGTCCGGAGCGGGTGGTGGTGGCGACCGCGGCGCGCTACGAGGCGCTCGTGCGCGAGCAGGTGCCGGAGGTGCCGCCCGAGAACCTGCTGCTGGAACCGGTCGGGCGGGATTCCGGTCCGGCGATCGCGTTGGCGGCGTTGCGGATCCGCGCGCGGTTCGGGGACGCCCTGATGGCGACGTTCGCCAGCGACCACCAGGTGGAGGACCTCGACGCGTTCGCGGCGACGGTCGAGCGGGCGATGGCGGTGGCGGAGGCGTACGGGGGGTTGGTGGCGATCGGGGTGCGGCCGACCCGCCCGTCGACGGCGTACGGGTACCTGGAGCGGGGGGCGCCGCGGGACGGGGGGTTCGCGTTGGTGCGCTTCACGGAGAAACCGACGCGCGAGCGGGCGGAACGGTGGGTGGCGGACGGGCGCCACCTGTGGAACGCCGGGATGTTCGTCTGGACGACCGACGCGATCCTGGCGGCGTTGGATGCGCACGCGCCCGACCTGATGGCGCCGCTTCGGACCGCCGTCGCGGAGGACGCCGTCGAGGCGCGCTTCGCGGACCTGCCGAAGATCAGCATCGACTACGCCGTGATGGAGAAGGCGGAGGGCAACACCCTCGTGGAGGGGGACTTCGGGTGGGACGACGTCGGGGACTGGCGGGCGCTGGAGCGCTTGCTGCCCCGCGACGACGACGAGGTGCGGACGGTCTTCGGGGCGCACGCGGGGCACGACGCGTCGGGCAACATCGTCTACACCGACGGTCCCGAGGACGTCCTCGTGGCGTTCGGGGTGGAGGGGCTCGTGATCGTCAAGCGCGGCGACACGGTGCTGGTGTTCCCCAAGGACCGCGTGGGCGACATCAAGGAGCTGCTGGAGGACGAGCGGCTGCGCGACCTGGTGCCCTGAGGGCGTCAGGCGCCGCGTTGCGCGAGCCAGGTGAGGGTCCACAGGATCCCCATGCCGGCCGCGAGGGTGGGCAGGACGTGTTTCGTGCGCCAGGCGACGACCAACGCGAGCACGCCGGCGACGAGGCGCACGTCGAGCGGCCCGACCGTCGCGCCGCTCGGTGCGAACAGGGCGGGGGCGACGAGCGCGGCGAGCACCGCCTGGGGGACGTACGCCAGCGCGCGGCGCAGGAGCGGGGGGAGGCCCGCATCGCCGAGCATCACGAACGACGCCCGCAACGCCCACGTCACGACGCCCATCGCCAGGATCGTGCCCCACAGCGCCAGCCCGCTCACGCCGCCCCCTCCGTCGGGGCGGGCGGCCGCGCGGCGTCCGCGGCGGTGCCGGCGGCGATGCCGAGGACGGCACCGATCACCAGCCCGAGGTTGTGCGGGAGGCCGTCGAGGGCGAGCGCCGCGCCGCCGCCGACGACGGCGGCGACGAGGCCGGGACGGTCGCGGACGGCGGGGGCGAGCATCGCGAGGAAGGTGAGGGGAATGGCGAACTCGAGCTGCCAGGCGGGCGGCACCTGCGCCCCGAGCAGCGCCCCGAGGAGGGTGGTGGCCTGCCACAGGACCCAGAGCGGGGTGGCGACCCCGAGGTAGTAGTCGCGGCGGGGGGCGTCGGGGGCGCGGCGGAAGCGGAGGATCGAGAAGGCGTACGCCTGGTCGGTCATCAGGTACGCGAGCCCGGCGCGGACGGGGCGCGGGATCGCGCGCATCCAGGGGGCCAACGAGGCGCTGTACATCGCCATGCGGAGGTTCACCATGAAGGTCGTCGCGAGGATCACCGCGACGCCGGCCCCCTGCGCGAGGAGGGCGAGGGCGGCGAGCTGCGAGGCGCCGGCGAACACGACGACCGACAGGCCGACCGCCTCGAGGGGCGACAGCCCGACGCTGGCGGCGCTGGCGCCGGCGATCGTGCCGAACGGCGCGACGCCCAGCATCATCGGGGCGACGTCGCGGAACCCCCGCAGGTAGGCGTCGCGCGAGAAGGCCATGCGGGGAGTATCCCAGGCCGGAGGCCCCGGGGGGCCGACGGAGCGGGTGCGGTGGAGGGGGGCGGGGGAGGCGTCGGGGGCGGACGTGCGAGCGCCCGGGTACGCCTGCGCCAGCCGAAGCTCGTGCAGGCGTACCCGGGCGCTCGGCACGGCCCGCTCCGCCGAGTGGGGCGGGTACGGGCCGGACTCGGCCACGACGGTGCCCGGGCAGCGTAGCGCACCGGCGCGGCGCGCGGCGTGCGGGGGATCGGCCGAGCCCCCCTCGGCCCCGGTCCCCATCGGTCTGGGCAGGCACCGAGCCCGCGAGGGGGCGGCGCCCCGGCGCCGCTAGCCTCGCCCCATGCCCCCCACGACGCCGACCGCCTCCGACGCCCCGCCCCGTCCCTCGTACCCACCGGCCGGCCCGCCGGACGCGCCCGGGCCCGCGCCCGCCGCGTGGCCCGCCGACCACCCCGAACCGGCGGAGGTCACGCGCCGGCGCGAGGCGTGGCGCGACGCCGTCCGGGCGCGCGCCCGCCGCCACCGCGCGACCGACGCGGAGCTGGTGCTGCCCGCCGGCGCGCACCTCCTGAAGCGCGACGACCCGCCCCGGCCCACGGAGCGGGCGCCGTCGTTCGCGCCCGAGGTGGCCGCCACCTGGGCGCCGCTGCGCAGCGAACGGCTGGTGGCCGAGGCCCGCGTCCTGGAGGCGGAACGCGCGTGGCGCGACGCGTGGCGGGACGCCCTGCACGCCGCCCTCGCCGCCCCCGTCGAACGGGCGCGGCTCGAGGTGGAGCGGGCCGACGCGCGCGCCGCGCTCGCGGGCGGCGACCCGGACGACGCGCGCGACGCGGCGCTGGACCTCCGCATCGCGGAGGCGGACCTCGTGGCGCTGCACCGCGACGCCCACGAGGCGTTGGCGCCCCTTCGGTCGGCCGGACCGGACGCCGCCCAGGGCGGCCGGACCCCGCCCGCGTCGTGGCCGGTGCTGGCGGACGTCGAACGCCCCGCCCTGACGCCGCCGCCGGCCCCGCCGGCGGCCGCGACGCTGCACGTCCGCGCGCGGGTCGCGCGGGCGCTGGCCGACGTCGCGCGCAGCGAACGCCGCCGAACCGCGGCGCTCCTTCCGCACGTCGGGCTCGAGGTCGGGTACGCCGGACGCCACGCCGAAACGAGCGGCTCCGTGGAGCTTCGTGCGGGCCGCCCCGAGGCGGAGGTGCGCGCCCGGGCCCGCGGCACCCCCCGCGAGCGGGCCTGGGTCGACCTCGAAGCGAGCGTCCGGTTCGGGAGCGACGCGGGGCGGCGGACGCGCGATCTGGAGGACGCCCGCCGCGACCTGGAGCGGGCTCGCGAGCGGGCGACGCGCGACGTCGGTGCGGACGTGACGGAGGCGCGCAACGACCTCGACGTCGCCACGGCCCGATGGCGGGCGGCGGAGGCGGCGCGCGCCGCGGCGTGGTCGGCGGGCCGCCCGGACGCGGGCGCGCTGGACGACGCGCGGCGGGACTGGCTGCGCTACCTGCGCGAAGCGATGCGCGACGCCGAGGCGCGCGAGGGGTGGCCGACGCCGGCCGGGACGCCCCCCTGACGTCGGAGCGCTCGGTGCCCTCCCATGCGCGAGCGGCCGCCCGAGGGGCGGCCGCTCGCTTCCGGAGGGGTCGTGAGCGGGATGTCGCGGGTCCCGCCCGACCGTGCGCTGCGGGCTTCGAAAGCACGCCGCGGCGCCCCCTACGTGTACCGCGTTTGTCGGTCGGTGACGTCGGATTGTGCGTGGTGCGCCGCTCGGTTCGGCCTCGATGTCCGCACCGGTTCGGTTCAGGGGTCGTTCGCGAGGGGCCAGCCGGCCCGGACGTCGGTGCTCGAGAGGTCGACGCGGAACCCCGGGAGGGGGGCGAACAGGTCGGCGAGGTCCGCGGGGACGTCGAGGTCCTCGAGGGTCCGGAAGCCGTCGTCGCCGGCTCGGCCGGCGACCAGGAAGCGCGCCCCCGCCGCGCGGATGCGCCCGAGGGCGGCGCGCAGCGCCTCCGTCCCGCCGTAGAAGCGGGGTTCGAGCACCCGCCGGGCGGTGTCCGCCCCCAGGACGAACGTCGTGCCCGGCCACGCCTCGGCCTTGTCGGAGAACAGGGCGGCGTGCCCGAGCACGATCGGGCGGTCGCCGTACGCCTGCGCCGCCCGGAGGCGCGCGTCGGCGGGATCCATCGGCGCCTTGTCGGCGTTCACGAGCGGGAGTTCGTAGCCGGCGGGGCGCCCCAGGTGGGCCTCGGCGGCGGCGGCGAGGTCGCGGTGCCCCGGGTGCATCGGGTGGAAGCTGCCCGACACCAGCACCGGCGGCGGCGGGGCGTCGGTCGGGCGTCCGTTCACGTCCACGTGGAGCGTCGCGGCGTCGTCGGCGAGGAACGCCGCGTACGCCTCCGACGCCTGGAACGCCCCCTCGACCGCGTCGCCCTCGAGGCGCGCCGGGGCGGCCTCGCCCAACACGCCCGCCTGGCGTCCGGCGACGTGTACGACCCACCGGGCGAGCGCCGCCTCCTCGCCGGCCCGGTCGCGGGCCCCCTTGGCGAAGCGGAGCGTCGTGACGTCGACCCCGAGCGCGTCGGCGGCGGCGAGCACCGCGCGGTGGTCGCCGCGCTTGTCTCGGTCGGTGGCGATCGTCGCGGTGAGGCCGAGCCCGAAGCGGGGGCCGGGCGGGGCGTCGCCGCGCGTGAGGGCGTCCGCCCGGGCCTGCGCGCCGCGCGCCAGATCGCGGGCGACGTCGCCCGAGACCGCGGCGTCCGGCGTCCCGCCCAACGCGTCGGCGAGCGACGCGGGGTGGTAGTGATCCACCGCCTCGAGGAGGGTGCGGCTGCTGCCGCCGACGGCGTGCAGCCAGGCGAGCGCCAGCGAACCCGCGCCGGCGAAGGCGAAGACGGTGCGGTGGGGGGTGGCGTGGAGGCGCGTGAGCGCCTCGTGCGGCACCCCCGCGAGCGGGGCGTCGGGCGCGGGCATGGCGGGGATGCTACCGCGGGCCGCTCGGGACGGGCGCGCCGGCGGGGTCGACGGCGGCGGGGGGCGGGCGAAGGGGGGCGCCGGCGACGGCGAGGTAGCGGCCGAGCCGCGAGACGGTCGCGAGCAACGCCGCGTCGGACTCGAACGAGCGGACGGCCTCCCCCTGCAACGTCAGCAGGTAGGCGGGGCCGCGCTCCTCGCGCGGCACCGCGAGCGCGACGTAGCCGGCTTCGCCGCGGACGCTGAGGATGCGGGCCGACGGGGCGCGGTCCGCTTCGGGGGTGCGCCGCCAGGCGTCGGCGTCGGCGAGGAACCCCTCGATCTCGAGGACGAAGGTCGCGAGTTGCGCGACGGTGAAGCGGTTGAGGCCCAGCACGAAGCGGGGGGCGCCGTCGGCGGTGCGTTCGATCGCGAAGGGGAGACGCGCATCGACCACCGGCGTGCGCTCGGGATCGAGCTCGATCACCTGCGCGGTGGCGCCGCCCCCGAGCAGCACGGCGGCGCCCACCCACGGCGCCGCGGCGCGGCGCAGGGTGCGGAGCGGAGCGAAGTGCGCGAGGCCCGACGTCACGCCGGCCAGTGTAGGCCCCGCGTCCGGGTGGGGGGCGCGCACGGGGAACGTCGCCCCGTCGGTATACGGTATACAATCTACGTACGTTCCGACAGGAGGCCCACGATGATCGATCCGTTCGAACCGTACGCCAACGAGCCCTACGCCGACTTCTCCGACCCCCGCGTCCGCGACGGCTTCCAAGCCGAACTGGCCGACGTCCGTCACCGCCTCGGGGCCGACTGGCCCCTCGTGATCGGGGGCGAACGCGTCACCACCGACGCGTGGATCGAGTCGTGGGACCCCAGCCGCAAGGACCGCCTCGTCGGCCGCGCCGCCGCCGCCGGCCCCGAGCAGATCGAAGCGGCGTTCGCCGCCGCGCAGGCCGCCTTCCCCGGCTGGCGCGACGCCGGCATGGCGCACCGCGCCCGCGCCCTCGTCAAGCTCGCCGCCGTCATGCGCCGCCGCAAGTGGGAGCTCGCCGCCTGGGAGGTCTTCGAGGCCGGCAAGACCTACGCCGAAGCCGAGGGCGACGTCGCCGAAGCGATCGACTTCTGCGAGTACTACGCCCGCCAAGCGATGGACCTCGACGAACGCCTCGAGACGTACCCCTGGCCCGGGGAGGAGAACACCCTCACGCTGCACCCGCTCGGCGTCGGCCTGGTCATCCCCCCCTGGAACTTCCTCCTCGCCATCCTCGTCGGCACCACCGTCGGCCCCGTCGTCGTCGGCAACGCCGTCCTGCTGAAACCCAGCCCCAAGACGCCGATCATCGCCGGGTTGTTCCTCGAGATGCTCGACGAGGCCGGCTTCCCGCCCGGCGTCGTCAACCTCCTCACCGGCGAAGACGCGGTGCTCGGCGACGCGTTGGTCGACGACCCCCGCACCCGCTTCGTCAACTTCACCGGGTCGCTCGCCACCGGCCTCCGCATCCACGAGCGCGCCGCCAAGGTCCACCCCGGGCAGGGGTTCCTGAAGCGCACGATGCTCGAGATGGGCGGTAAGGACGCGCTCGTCGTCGACGAAACCGCCGACCTCGACGCCGCCGCCGACGCCGCGGTCGCCAGCGCCTTCGGGTTCCAGGGCCAGAAGTGCTCCGCCATGAGCCGCCTCATCGTCGTCGACGCCGTGTACGACGACCTCCTCGACCGCGTCGTGCGCCGCACCCAAGCGCTCCGCGTCGGGCCGGCGGAGGAGAACCCCGACGTCGCCGCCGTCATCGACGGCGTGCAGTTCGAGAAGATCCGCGGCTTCGTCGCCCGCGCCGCCGACCGCTTCGAGGTCCGCGTCGGGGGCGGCGCCGACGACGCCGACGGCTGGTACGTCGAGCCCACCATCCTCACCGACGTCGACCCCGACGCCGAAATCGCCCAGGAGGAGGTGTTCGGCCCCGTCATGGCGGTGATGCGCGCGCGCGACTTCGACCACGCCCTGGAGCTCGCCAACGCCACCGACTACGCCCTCACCGGCGGCGTGTTCAGCCGCCTCCGCGAGCGCATCGAACGGGCCCGCCGCGAGTTCCGGGTCGGCAACCTCTACGTCAACCGCAAGATCACCGGCAGCCTCGTCGGCGTCCAACCGTTCGGAGGGTTCGACCTCAGCGGCACGAACGCCAAGGCCGGCGGCCCCGACTACCTCCGCCTGTTCATGGAGGCCAAGACCGTCACCGAGCGCTTCTGATGTTCGGCGCGACCCCACCCCCCGTCGCGCCGCTCCGCAAGGCACCCACCGTCGCCGCGGAGGTGCACGCCCGCCTCCGGCACCAGCTGCTGCTCGGCGCCTGGCCGCCCGGCACCCGCCTCCGCGAAGCGGACCTCGCCCGCGCCTTCGAGGTGTCGCGCACCCCCGTCCGCGAGGCGTTCGGACGCCTCGAACAGGAGGGGCTGCTGGACGCGCACCCCAACCAGGGGGTGCGGGTGCGGCAGCCCAGCGTCCGCGAGGCGCTCGACGCCTACGCCCTCCGCGCGGACCTCGAGGGCGCCGCCGCCCGCCTCGCCGCGGAACGCGCCGACGCCGCCGCACGCCGGGACCTGTTCGCCCGGCTCGACGCCACCGAAGCCAGCGCCGACGCCGACCACGCGGCGCAGGTCGAGGCCGACCTCGCCTTCCACCGCCACCTCGCGCACGCCGCCGACAGCGCCCCCCTGCTGCGCGCGCTCGAGGGCCTCGAGGGGCACGTCACCCCCATCAAGGTCGCCACCCGCGACCAGAACGCCGCCGCCGCCACCCGCGCGCAACACCGCGCGATCGCCGACGCCGTCGGCGCGGGCGACGCCGCCGCCGCGGAAACCGCCATGCGCGAGCACGTCGCCTGGTTCGCCGACCTCGTCGCGGAGCGTCTCGCAGCGCCGGAGGCCGGCGCATGAGCCTCTACCGCGACGTGCTGCTGGGCGTCGCCGGCTGGGGTCCGCTCGAGCGGTTCGCCCGCCGGCGGGGGCTGGCGCTCGGCGCGAACCGGTTCGTCGCCGGCGAGTCGCTCGCCGACGGCGTCGCCGCCGCGCAGGCGCTCGTGCGGGACGGGACCTACCCCATCCTCGACGTGCTCGGCGAGTACGTCACGACGCCCGAGGACGCCGCCGCGATGGCGGACCGCATCCACGCCGCCCTGCGCGGCCTCGCCGACGTCCCCGAACCGCGCATGGCGTCGGTGAAACCCACCCAGGTCGGACTCGGCATCGACCCCGACCTGGGCGTACGGCACCTCCGCGCGCTGGCGGAGACGGCGCGCGAGGCCTCGGTCCATCTGGCGCTCGACATGGAGGACCACCCCCACGTCGGCGCCACCCTCGACGCCCTCGAGACGCTGCACGACGAGGGGCACCACCACGTCTCCACGGTCCTGCAGAGCTACCTGCTGCGCACCCCCGACGACGTCGAGCGCCTCCTGGCCCGCGACCCCGTCCCCACCCTGCGCCTCGTCAAGGGCGCCTACAAGGAACCCGCGAGCGTGGCGTACCCGAACAAGTCCGACGTCGACGCCGCCTACGCCCGCCTCCTCGACCGCCTGCTCGAGGGCGGCGGCGTCGTGCACGTCGCAACGCACGACGAGGCGTTGATCGCCCACGCCCGCGCGACACGCGACGCCCTCGCGCTCCCCCCCGACCGCATGACGCTGCAGCTGCTGTACGGCGTGAAACGCGGGCTGCAGCGCCGCCTCGTCGCGGAGGGCGAACGCGTCGGCATCTACCTCCCGTTCGGGGCCGACTGGTACGGCTACTTCACCCGCCGCCTCGCCGAACGCCCCGCCAACCTCGGCTTCGTGATCCGCGGCCTCCTGGGTTGAGGCGCCCCCGGTCGCGGGCGGGCTCTCCCACCGCACGCGACCCGGCCGCCCCCCACCCGCCGCACGAGACCCCGTAGGCCCCACCCCAAGGGGGCGTCCCGGCGACGCGCGCGCGGGACTAGCGTCGCGGCATGCCCCGCCGGACCCCCCGCGCCCGCCCCCTCGCCCCGGGCGTCGCCGCGTTCCTCCTCGCCGCCACCCTCGCCGTGGCGCTCGCCGCACCGGTCGTGCACGGCGGACGCGCGGCCCGCGAACGCCTCTTCGTTCCGGTCCCCACCTCCCGCACCCCCGCCGTCCTGCAGACCCACCCCGCGGGCTGCGGCGCGGCGGTCCTCGCCACCGTCCTCGCCCACCACGGGCGTCCGGTCGCACAGGCCGACCTCCTCGCCGCCGCCCCACCCGGTCCCGACGGGGTCTCCCTCGCCGCCCTCCGCGACCTCGCGCACCGCCACGGCCTGCGCGGCACCTGGCGGCGCGCCCCCCGCGGCCGGCTCCCGACCGGCCGCTACGTCGCGCACCTCGACGCCCCCTACGGGCACGTCGTGTGGGTCGACGCGCGCGCAGGTCGCTACCTTCACCTCCACGACCCCGAACGCGGCTTCGAGGTGTGGCACGTCGACCCCTTCCGCGCGCGCTTCTCCGGACGCTACCTCCACCTGGAGGCGACGTCGTGACGTCGCTTCGCGCCCGCGCCGCGCACCCCCTGGCTCCGGCGGTCCTGGCCGCGATCCTGTTCGCCGCCGCGCTGCGACCCGGACCGTTCGGCCTCGCCACGATCCCGGCCGCCGCCCTCCTCGCCCAGGCGCTGGCCGCCGCCCCCACCCGCCGCCCCGCGGCGTTCGCGACCTTCCTCGCCGCCCTCGGTCCCGGCACCGTCGCCGCCCTCCCCCTCGCGCCCGTCGCGCCGACCGCGGCCCTCCCGGTCGCCGTCGCGTACGCCGCGACGTTCGCCCTCGCCGGCGCCGCCGCCGGCCCCGCACGCCCCGGCGCCCCCCTCGGGCCGGCCCGCGCCGGCCGCTTCCTCGCCACCTGGTTGGCGCTGGAGGGGCTGGCGTCGCTCGAGGTCGGAACCCTCATGGGCCACCCGGGCGCGTCCCTGCCCTACCTGACGCTCGGCGCGGGGGTGGCGGACACGCCCTGGCGCGGCGTCGGGGCGCTCGGCGGGCCGCGCGCCACCACGCTGGTGGTGCTCGGCGGCGGCGTCGGCCTCACCGCGCTGGCCCGCGCCGCACGCGCCCGGCGCCCCCGGGGCGCCGCCGCGGCGGCGGGCCTCGTGGTCGCGCTCGCCGCGGCACCCCTCGCCACCTCCGCGCTCGCCCACCCCGTCGCACCCCCCGACGCGGACGTCCTCGCCGTCCGCCTCGTGCAGCACGCCCCCCGCGAAGCGGAGCTGGCCGCCGCCCGCTTCGACGCCGCCCTCGCCCGCGCGCACGCCACCGCGCTGCGCCGCGCCACCCTCGCCCCCGACCCCCACGCCGGGGACGGCCCGACCGACCGGCTCGTCGTATGGCCCGAGGGGGTCCTACCCCGCCCCGTCGAGGACCTCGACGTCCCGCCGGCCCTCCTCCCGAGCGGCGTGGACGTCGTGTTCGGCGCGGGGCGGGACGTGCCCGGGGGCGTCGCCAACGCCGGTCTGCTGTGGCGCGACGGGACGCTCACGGTACTGGCCGACAAACGTCGCACCGTCCCCTTCGCCGAAGCCGACCTCGTCCGCGGCGACCGCCGCCCCCCGACCCGGATCCACGGGGCCCGGGTGGCGGTCCTGTCCTGCTGGGAGGTCGCCTTCCCCGAGGCCGCCCGCGAAGCGGCCCGCGACGGGGCGGACGCGATCCTCGTGCTCGCCAACGACGCCTACGCCGCGGGCGGCCCGGTCACCGAGCTGCACCTCCGCCAAGCGCGCCTCCGGGCCGCGGAGGTCGGCCTGCCCGTCGTGTTCGTTCAGGCGACGGGGCCCAGCGGCGCCTTCGACGCCGCCGGCGGCGCGATCGTGCGCCTGCCCGCCGGCGTCCCCGCCCACGCCGACGCGGACGTTCCCCTGGACGGACGCCTCACGCCGTTCCGCGCGACCGGCGACGGTCCGTGGACCGCATCGCTGGTCGCGCTCGTGGGCGGGCTGGTCGCCCGACGCCCGAAGGGAGGTGAGGCCTAAGGCACGCTCGTTCACCCGACGCCCCCCGTACCCCGCGCGGCGCCAGGAGGTCCCGTGATCCTTCCCCGAACGCTTCCCCACCCGTCCCTCCACCGTCCCTCGCACCGCCCGCCCTCACCCCGTCCCCCCTCCCGCCGCGCCCCCGCCGGCCGCCCCGCCCACGCCCTCCTCCTCCTGGCCCTC
>JAVLCF010000033.1 GCA_031581195.1 Trueperaceae bacterium
AGGAGGACCGACCGTCCCCCGCGGGCGAGGCGGACGGTGGCCTCGCACCCGGCGGCGCCCGCCCCAACGATCGCGACGTCGGCCGGGCGGCGGTCGCCCGGCCGGGGGGCGGGGTGGGTCACTCCTTCAGCGTGCCGAACGGTTGCGTCGCGGGCGCCCGCCCGGGGCGCGACAGGACGACGTGACGCCCTTCGGCGGTGCGTTGGTAGACCAGCAACCCTTCGCGCGCCCCGAGCGATTCGCTGGGGGCGTCGGCATCGATCATGACGCGCACGTGGATCGGGCGGCCGGACTGCAGCGCCCCGATCTCGAACCGTTCGCTCTCGCCCGTTCGGTAGCCGAAGAACACGTCGGGCGGGTCGCCGTCGTCGTAGATGCACGTCAGCGACTGCGCGTCCCCCGACCGATAGAGGGCGGTCGCCTCCCACGCGATCGCGCGCGCTTCGTCGTCGTCGACGAAGCGCACGTCCGGCGGTTCGGTCCCCCCGAAGAACGCGGCGGGGAAGCGCCGCGACTGGACGTAGAAGCCGTGCTCGGAGACGCGGACCTTCATGACTTCGTTGTCGAAGCGTTCGCCCTTCACCATGCTCTTGAGGTGGTGGATCGCGAGGGCGAAGCGTTCGTCGTGCCGCTCGACGAACCCCTCCCAATCGGGATCGGCGAGGGACGCGTCGGTGTTGATCTCGATGCCGGGGTACGTCACGGGGTCGCCTCCGTCGCGGCCGGGTCGACGTCGGCGACGTGGAGCGCCGCGACCCCGAAGGTCAGCGGGCGCCACGTGACGGCATCGAACCCGGCGGACTCCATGCGGGTCGCGAGCGCTTCGGGTTCGGGGAACGCCAGGGTGCTCTGCGGCAGGTAGCCGTAGGCGCCCGGGTGACCGGTCAGCAGCCCCCCGAGGACGGGAAGGATGCGGAGGAAGTACGTGCGGAACGCCGTCCCGAACGCACCGGGCGGGGGCGGCGGGAACTCGAGGACGACGAGGCGCCCCCCGGGCCGCAGGACCCGCCGGAACTCCCGGAGGCCGGCGTCGACGTCGGCGAAGTTGCGGAGCCCGAAGGCGATCGTCAGCGCATCCACGCTGGCGTCCGGAGCGTCGAGCGCCAGGCCGTCGCCGACCTCGAGCGCCACCCGCAGCCCCCGCCGGCGGGCCTTCTCGCGCCCGACGGCCAACATGTTTTCGGCGAAATCGACGCCGACGACGTTCGCCGCCGGCGCGGAGCGCGCGAGGGCGAGCGCCAGGTCCGCGGTGCCGGTCGCGACGTCGAGGACGTCGCGGGGCGCCTTGGCGAGGGCGGCGTCGACGGCGCGCCGCCGCCAGCCGCGATCCACCCCGAAACTCAGGACGGCGTTCGCGACGTCGTAGCGCGGCGCGATGGCGTCGAACATCGCGCGGACGCTGCGGCCTTTGTCGGGGTGCGGGCTCGCGGGAGGAAGGTCCGTCGTCACGCTGCATTGTCTACCACGGTCCCGGGTCCGCGACCGCCGCCCGCCCCACCGTTTCGCGCCGCCGCGCGGCCCACGCGTCGCGCGCGTCGCGCGACGCGGCGTGGGGTGGGGCGGCGGGGTGGTAGCGTCCCAGGTCCGTCCGGCGGACGTCGGGCGCGAGGAGGTCACCGTGAAATTCCGCAACGTCGCGATCGTGGCGCACGTCGACCACGGCAAAACCACGCTGGTCGACGGGATGCTCCGTCAATCGGGCACCTTCCACGAGCGCGAGGAGGTCGCCGAACGCGTCATGGATTCCGGCGACCTGGAGCGCGAACGCGGGATCACCATCCTCGCCAAGACGACGTCGGTGACGTGGCACGGGGAGGTCGTCAACGTCGTCGACACCCCCGGGCACGCCGACTTCGGTGGGGAGGTCGAACGCGCCCTCGGCATGGTCGACGCCGTCCTCGTTCTCGTCGACGCCGCGGAGGGCCCCATGCCGCAAACCCGCTTCGTGCTCGGCAAGGCGCTCGCCGCCGGCCTCCGGCCGCTGGTCGTCGTGAACAAGGTCGACCGCCGCGACGCGCGGCCGGACGCGGTGGTCGACCTGACGTTCGACCTGATGGTGGAGCTCGGCGCGAACGACGAACAGTTGGACTTCCCCGTCCTGCACGCCGTCGCGCGCGACGGGCGCGCCTGGCGCGACGGCGACCCGGAGGCGGACGACCTCACGGCGTTGTTCGAAACGATGTACGCGCACGTCCCCGTCGCCGACGGCGACCCCGACGCGCCAGCCCTCCTGCAGGTCACCAACCTCGACGGCGATCCGTACCTCGGGACGCTCGCCATCGGGCGGCTGCGGCGCGGCACGATGCGGCCCGGGGACGACCTGGTGCGCCTCGACGCCGACGGCGGGACGCACCGCGCGCGGGTCGCGAAGGTCCTCGGGCACGCCGGCCTCCGCCGCGTCGAACGCGACGTCGCCGAAGCGGGCGACATCGTCGCCCTCGCCGGGATCGACGGCATCCGCATCGGCGAGACGCTCGCCGACCCCGCCGCCCCCGAACGCCTCCCGACCCCCCGCATCGACGCGCCCACCGTCGCGATCACGCTCGGGCCGAACACGAGCCCGCTCGCCGGGCGCGACGGGCGCTACCTCACGTCCCGACACCTCGGCGAACGCCTCGAGCGCGAGGTCGCGACGAACGTCGCGCTCCGCGTCGAGGAGGCCGGCGGCGAGTCGTACCGCGTGTCGGGCCGCGGGGAACTTCATTTGTCGATCCTGCTCGAGGAGATGCGCCGCGAGGGCTACGAGTTCACGGTGTCGCGCCCCGAGGTGATCGAACGCGAAACCGACGGCGTGCGCGAAGAACCGTTCGAGCGGGTGGTCGTCGACCTGCCCGTCGGGTCGCTCGGCGCGGTCATCGAGGTGCTCGCCGCACGCAAGGGCACCCTCGCCAACCTCGAGCAGGGCGAAACGCGGGCCCGCGCGGAGTTCCGCGTACCCAGCCGCGGCCTGTTCGGCTTCCGCAGTACGTTCCTCTCCCTCACCGCCGGCGAAGGCCTCCTGAGTCACGTCTTCGACGGCTACGAGCCGCACGTCGGCCCCATCGCCACCCGCCCCCACGGCTCGCTCGTGGCGATGGAGCCGGGCGAGGCGTTCGCCTACTCGCTGTTCAAACTGCAGGACCGCGGCACCTTCTTCGTCGGGCCCGGCACCGAGGTGTACGTCGGGATGGTCCTCGGGGCGCACGCGCGGGCGGGCGACATGGAGATCAACGTCACGAAGAACAAGAAACTCACGAACGTGCGTGCGGCGGGGAGCGACGAGAACCTGGTGCTCACGCCGCCGCGCGTCCCGACGCTCGAGGAGGCGCTCGAGTACCTCGCCGACGACGAACGCCTCGAGGTGACGCCCAAGCATCTCCGCCTCCGCAAGGCGCTCCTCGATCCGCACGCCCGCAAGCGCGCGGCGAAGGCCGCCTCGACCTGAGGCCGGCGTCAGGGGTCGGTGGCCTCGACCTCGATCGGTTCGAACGGCGCCACCTGCTTCGCGCGGACGCGCCCCTCGCGCACCAGCTCGAGGAACGCCGCGAACGTGATGGTGCGTTCCGCCCACGTGGCGTTGCGCCCGAGCGCCGACAGCACCCCCCGGCGGACGCGGGCGAGGGCGTCGCGCAACGCCCGACCGGCCGTCTCGAGCGTCAAGCGCTCGAACGCCAGGTCGACGCCGCGTCCGGGACGCAGCGACGCCGCCACCTGCGCCAGGCGCCCGGCGTCGGCCCGGTGCGGGCGGCGTCGCCGCGGCACCTCCGGGCGTGGCGTCGACGCCGGAACGACCGCCGCCCGCGCGTACCGGCGCGTCCGCAGGAAATCGATGGCCGCCTCGAGGTCCTCGAGCAACGCCACCGCCTCCAACGCCTCCTCGACCTCCGCGGCGTCGTCCTCCGCGTCGGCGTCGGCGTCGCGTGGGGGGCGCGGGAGGCTCAAGCGCAACTTCAGTTCCAGTACGCGGGCCAGGGCCGGGAGGGCGGTGGAGGCGTGCTCGAGATCGCGGTCGGCGGCCTCGTGGAACCAGGCCAACGCGTCGCGCACCAGGTCCGCCAAGCGCAGGTCGCGCGGCGCGACGGTGCCGCTGCGGAGCGCGTACGCCAAGCCTCCGAGGTCGCCGTGGTAGGCGGGTTGGTCGACGACGAACCCGTCGCCCGGGTCCGACCTCACGTCCAGAACGGGTCGTCGCCCGCCTCGTCCAGGTGCCGGGTGTCGTTGACGCGCTCGACGACGTAGGCGCCGTCGCGCACCAGGATGCGCGTGACGCTGCTGTGCCGCACGAAGATGCGTTTCCGCCAGCGGGGGCGTTCGATGCCGAGCACGTGCGCCAGCAGCATCTGGATGGCGCCGCTGTGCGTGACCGCCACGACGTGCGCCGCGTCGTCCGGGAGCGCCTCCAACCACGCCGTGACGCGCGCGCGCACGTCCGCGTACGATTCGCCGCCGGGCGCCCCCCGCGCGTAGGGGTCCTCCGCCCACGCCGGCCACGCGGCGAGGGCGGCGTTCTCCTCCGCGGTGCGGCCCTCGAACGCCCCGAAGTGGATCTCCATGAGGCGCGCGTCGTGCTGCACGTGGGCGTCGGGAAACGCGATCGCGGCGGTGTCCGCCGCCCGCGCGAGCGGGCTGGCGACCACCCGGTCGGGGGCGGGGAGGCCGGCGACGCGGGCGGCGAGGCGTTCCGCCTGCCGCCGTCCCGCCGGCGAGAGCGGCACGTCGGATTGGCCCTGGAAGCGACCGGTTTCGTTCCATTCGGTGAGGCCGTGACGGATCAACGTGAGGGCCCGCTGCACGCGCGCAAGGTACCACGCCCCCGCGGGCGCGGCCGCCCCGAGCGGGTCCGTGCTAGCGTCGATGCATGACGTCCGCCGCCGCACCCCCCGTCCGTCACGCCTTCGTCACCGGCGCCAGCAAGGGCATCGGTCGCGCCATCGCCGAACGCATCGCCGCCGCCGGCGGCGACGTCGCGATCACCGCCCGCGACGCCGGCGCCCTCGCCGACGTCGCGCAGGCCCTCGACGCCGCCCACCCCGGCCGGGTGGTGGGCCTCCCCTGCGACGTGCGCGACGAAGCGGCGGTGCACGACGCCGTCCGGCACGCCACGGACCTGTTCGGGGGCCTCGACCTCGTCGTCGCGAACGCCGGCGTCGGCCGCTTCGCGTCCGTCCCGGACCTGACGAGCGAGGACTGGCACGCCGTGATCGACACGAACCTCACCGGCGTCTTCCACACCGCCCAAGCGACCCTCCCGGCGCTGGAGGCGTCGGAGGGGCTGTTGGTGACGATCGGGTCGCTGGCCGGCGCGAACTTCTTCGCGGGTGGCGCCGCCTACAACGCCAGCAAGTTCGGCCTGCTGGGCTTCACGCAGGCGCTGATGCTCGACGTGCGCGACCGCGGGGTGCGCGTCTCGACGATCATGCCCGGCTCCGTCGCGACGCCCTTCTCGGGGCGCGAACCGACCGACGCCGACGCGTGGAAGATCCAGCCCGAGGACGTCGCGACGCTCGTGATGGACCTCGCGACGATGCCTGCGCGGACCCTCCCGTCGCGCATCGAGGTGCGGCCCTCGCGGCCCCCGAAACGCTGACGTGAAGCCCTACCGCTGGGTCCGCCCGGCGTTGTTCCGGATGCCGCCCGAAACGGCGCACGGCGTGACGTTGCGCGCCCTGCGCGTCGCGTCGCGCGTCACGCCCGGGGTGCGGGCCGCGCGCCGCCTCACGGCCCCGAACGACGCTCGGCAACGCGTCGACGCGTTCGGGGTGACGTTCGACGGGCCGCTCGGTCTCGCCGCCGGCATGGACAAGGACGCCGACGCGCTGCCCGCCTGGGCCGCGATGGGGCTCGGGCACGTCGAGCTCGGCACCGTCACGCCGGAACCGCAACCGGGCAACCCGAAACCGCGCGCGACGCGCCTCCCCGACGACGCCGCCACCGTCAACGCCATGGGCTTCCCGAGCCTCGGGGCGGACGCCGTCGCCCGCCGGCTCGAGGCGCTGCACGCCGCGGGCCGCTGGCCCGACGCCCGGGTCGGCGTGAACCTCGGCAAGAACCGCGCGACGCCGCTCGAGGACGCCGCGGACGACTACCGCCGCGTCGCAAAGACGATGCGCGCGTACGCCGACTTCCTCGTCGTGAACGTCTCCTCCCCCAACACGCCGGGGCTCCGCGACCTGCAGGAGGCGGATGCGCTCGAGCGCATCCTGGACGCCACCACGGCCGCCGCGGAACCGCGTCCGGTGCTCGTGAAACTGGCGCCGGACCTGCCCGACGCCGCCCTCGCCGACCTGGCGACCCGCCTCGAAGCGCGGGGCGTCGCCGGCCTCGTCGCGGTCAACACGACGATCGCGCGGAGCGGCCTCCGGCGCGACCCGGGCGTCGCCGGCGGCCTCTCGGGCCGACCGCTGGCGCCGCGAGCGCGCGAGGTGCTCGCGGTGCTCCGCGCCGCGACCGACCTGCCGATCGTGTCGGTCGGCGGCATCGACGGGCCGGAGGAGGCCCTCGCCCGCCTCGAGGCGGGCGCCGACCTGCTGCAGCTCTACACGGGCTTGATCTACGAAGGACCGGGCCTCCCGCGCGCCATTCACGCGGCCCTGAAGGCGCGCCTCGACGCGACCGGCGCGCCCTCGCTGCGGGCGTTGCGGACGGCGCGCCCGGAGGCCTGAGGGGCGCTCAGTCGGTCTCGGCCGGCTCCGCGGGCGCGTCCTCGCGGTCGCGGCCGTCGGCCGCCCACGGCGCTTCGGGGAGGTGCATCCGGGCGTTCACCCAGCGCGCGAGGACGAACGCGAGGTCGGAGGCGCGGTTGAGGAAGGCGGCGACGTGGGGGTGGACGGCCACCTCCTGGCCGAGCGCGACGGTCTCGCGTTCGGCGCGCCGCAGGACGGTCCGCGCGACGTGCAGGTGCGCGGCGGCGGCGTGCCCGCCGGGCAGGATGAAGTGCTGGAGCGGCGCGACGTCGGCGTCGAACCGGTCGATCGCCCGCTCGAGGCGCGCGACGTCCGCGGCGTCGATCGGGTGCAGGTGCGCGCGGGCGGCGACCTCCTCCGGCGTCGCGAGGTCGGCGCCGACGTCGAACAGGGCGTTCTGCAGGTCGTGGAGCTGCGCGTCGAGCGCGCCGCCGTCGTCCGCGCCGCCGTCGCGCCACGCGACGCGGGCGGTCCCGAGGTGCGCGTTCGCTTCGTCGACCGATCCGATGGCGCGGATCCGGGCCGACGACTTCGCGACCCGCTCCCCCCCGAACAACGCCGTGGTGCCCCCGTCCCCGGTGCGGGTGTAGATCTTCATGCCGCGCAGGCTATCCGATGCGCGGCCCCCGCGACCGCGGGCCAGCCCGCGTTCCCCCGGCGCGCCGAAGCGCTCGGGTAGCATGCCGGCATGACCGACTGGTGGCTGCAGCCGGCCCTGCTGGGCAACGCACCGCTTCGCCTCGCCGTCGCCGCGCTCCTCTTCGTCGCATCGGGGGTGGCCCTGTCCGTCGTGCGTGGGGTCGCGGTGCGGCGCGTCACGACCTGGACCGAGCGCACGACGACGCGTCTCGACGACGTGCTCGTCGCGGTGCTCGGCAGCGTCCGTCCGGCGTTCCTGTGGCTGCTCGCCGCCTGGTTCGCGACGCGCGTGTTGACGCTCGACGCGAGCCTCGACGGCGCGCTCCGGACCGTCGCGATCCTCGTCGGCATCGTGCAGGTGGGGTGGTCGGCGAACGTCGGGCTGCAGGCCCTCGGGACGTACTACCGCGACCGCGAGGAGGTCGACGGCGGCCGCCGGACGACCATCGCCGCGTTCACGTTCCTCGGCCGCCTGCTGCTCTACGTCGTCGTGCTGTTGTTGGTGCTCGAGAACCTCGGGGTCGACATCACCGCCCTCCTGGCGGGCATCGGGATCGGCGCGGTCGCGATCGGTTTGGCGTTGCAGAACATCCTCGGGGACCTGTTCGCGTCGCTGTCGATCCTGTTCGACAAACCGTTCGAGATCGGGGATTTCGTCGTCGTCGACGACCTCTCGGGCACCATCGAGAACGTCGGGTTGCGCACCACCCGCGTGCGGGCGCTGTCCGGGGAGCAGTTGGTGTTCGCCAACGCCGACCTGCTGCAGAGCCGCATCCGCAACTACAAACGCATGCGCGAGCGCCGCGCCGTCATCGCGTTGGGCGTGACGTACGACACGCCGTCGGAACGCCTCCGGGAGCTGCCCGACGTCATTCGCGAGGTCGTCGAGGCGCAGGACGGCGTCCGCTTCGAGCGCGCCCACTTCAAGACGTTCGGACCGTCCTCGCTGGATTTCGAGGTCGTCTACTGGGTGTTGGAGCCGGACTACGCGACGTACATGGACGTCAACGAAGCGATCCACCTGGGCCTGTTCGAGGCGTTCGCGGCGCGCGGCGTCGAGTTCGCCTTCCCCACCCGCACCCTGCACCTGGTCGGGGCCGGCGGGCCCGACGCCGGGCCCGCCCCGGCCCCCGCGACGGCGGGCGACGGCGCCTAGAGCCCCCCGAGCAGGTCGCGGACCGCGCCGCGACCCGACGTCACCGCCAACGGGATGCCGCCGCCCGGGTGGACGGTGCCGCCCGCCAAGCGCAAGGCCGGCGCCCCGCGCACGCGATGCGACGGGCGGATCGTCGCGAGCAACGAGTGGGGCGCCGCCCCGTAGATCGCACCGTGCGTCGCGAGGCGCGCGAGATCGCGCGGCCCGCGGGTCGCCACCCGCCGGGCGTCCCCCGGCGCCAGCAGGCCCCGCGCGACGAGGAGACGCTCGATCCGGTCGGCGTAGGCGGCCTCGTCGACGCGCACGCCGCCCGCGAGAGCGGGCGCGTTCGCCATCACGTACCAGTTCTCCCGGCCGTCGGGCGCGTCGCTCGGCGTGCCGCGCGCACTGACCGCGACGTACAGGGTCGGGTCGTCCGGCGTGCGGCCGGCGGCGATCGCCTCGAACTCGCGCTCGTAGCGCGCCGGCATCGACAGCGTGTGCAGGGGCGCGTCCGCGTCCCGGCGGCCGACGTCGAGGAGAACCACCATGCCCGACAGGCTGGGGGGCACCGCGGGCGCCCGCCGCCCGAGGAGTCGGAGGGTGCGCCCGCGGTCCAACGTCGACACCGCGCGGCGGGCCTGCACGACGTGCACCGGGCCCGCCGGGTCGTCGGCGTCGCGCGCGTCGATCCGGACGCCACCTTCGTTCGCGGCGAGACCGACGACGTCGACGCCGGTCCGGATCTCCACCCCCAGACGGCGGGCGAGGTCCGCGTAGGCGCGCACGAGGGCCGCGACGCCGCCCTCGGGCGCGACCACGCCGAGCCCCAACTCGACCCACGCGATGTTGTGCAGCACCGCCGGCGCTCGGAACGGGTCCGCCCCGAAGTACGTCGCGAAGCGCAGGAACACGTCGCGCAGCTCCCCCGTCGCGCCGTGGTGCGCGAGCAGGTCGGGGAGGCGCGCCCAGGGGCGGGCGCGCAGGCCGTGGCGAAGGCCGTACCGCGCGAGCCGGAGCGGGCCGGGGGGGGGACCGTGCACGAAGGTGGGGGCGGCCGCCTCGTAGAAGGCGCGGGCCTCCTCGAGCAGCGTGACGTAGGCGCGCGCCTCCCGCGCGCTCAGTTGCGCGGTGGTGCGCGCGACGTCGCTCGAGAGGTCCAGCACGCGGCCCGAGGGGAACCGGTACCGCGCGAGCGGCTCCAGCGGCCGGAGGGCGACGGGGAACGTCGCCCCCGCCGCGTCGAACGGTGCGCGGAGGACGTCGGGAAGCGTCACGACGCTCGGCCCGACGTCGAAGCGCAGACCGCCGTCGCGGACCTCGCCCGCCTTCCCCCCCAGGAACGTTTCGCGCTCCAGGAGCAGCACGTCGAGGCCCTGCAGCGCCGCCTCGAGGGCGGCGGCGAGGCCGGCGAACCCCCCGCCGAGCACCACCGCGTCGCGCCGCTCGACGCCGCTCACCGGCCGACCTCCGGCCCGTAGCGGCGCCCGCGCCACACGTACCCGTCGCGCCAGGAGGCCGCCCGCAGGACGACGGCGAGGAGCGCCAGCGGCGCGAGCGGCTGCCACGCGGCCTCGAGGGGGGCGCGCCCCACCTTCGCCGCGACGCCGGCCCGGAAGGCGAGCCCGAGGAGGGCGGGGACCAGGAAGCGCGGGTCCAGCAGCGCGAGGGGCCACACCGCGAGGTAGGCGAGGCCGTTGAGGGCGACGAGCGCCGCGAGGAGGGCGGGCGACCCGGCGGCGGCGCGCACGTTCTTCGCGAAGCCGTCGACGACCGCGCCGGCGGTGCGGTACATGCGCGCCTGAATCGCCGTCCCGCCGAGCCCCAACCAGAGGCGCACGCCGTGCGCCTTCGCGCGTTGCGCCAGGCGGACGTCCTCGAGGACCTCGCCCGACAGGGCGGCGTGCCCCCCGACGCGGGCGTACGCGTCGCGCGTCCACGCCATCACCTGGCCGTTGGCGGCCGCCAACGACGCGAACGGGGTCCGCCCGACGAGCGGGTGCGGCAACCCCCCGAGCAACACCAGGTCGACCTGCGGGACCGCGATGCGTTCGAGCCACCCGACGGTGCGTTGGCGCGGCCAGACGGTCGCCAGGCCGGCCCGGTGCGCCTCGAGGTGCGCGAGGAGGGCGGCGAGCGCGCCCGGAGCCCAGGTGACGTCGGCGTCGGTGAACACGAGCACGTCGCCGGCCGCCGCGTCCGCCGCCTGCTGGCACGCCCAGTTCTTGCCCGACCACCCGGCGGGGAGCGGGGCGCCCTCCACGAGGCGGAGGGTGGGGTGATCGCGCTGGAGGCGGCGCACGACGTCGGCGGTGCCGTCGCGCGAGCGGTCGTCGACGACGATCGTCTCCTGCGCCCCCTGCGCGAGGAGGGCCGGGAGGGTCTCGGGGAGGGTGTCCGCCTCGTCGCGGGCGGGCACGAGGAGGCTGACGCGCCGCCCGTCCGGCCCGCCCCCGTGGGGCGTGGAGGCGGGGGGACGGGCGCCGTGGCGGGGTCGGCGATCCAGGCGGGGGAAGGCGACCGCGTTCACGGCGAACGTCGCGAGCTGCACCGCCAGGAAGGCGGTCGCCACGACCCAGAGGACGTCCAGCAGCGCACCGGGGGGCGTCACGTCCACCACCGTTCGAACCCGCGGGCGGCGCGGTCGGGCGACCCTCGACCCGGCGCCCAGAGCGTGAACGCGCTGGGAATCGTCTCGGGGTCGGTGGCGCGCAGGCGGGCGTCGACGTCGGCCAGTTCGGCGTTCAGGGCGTCGCGGACGGCGCCGTCCTCCGCCGCGACGGGCCCCCCGAGCGACAGGTACGCCTCGGGCCGCTGCAACCCGCGCAGCGTCACGCGGATCGCCAGCGGGTGCAGGGGGACGCCGGTCGCGCGCGCCAAGCGAGCTGCGCCCGGCTCGACGGCCTCGACCGGACCGGCGGGCCGGAGGCCCCCCTCGACGAACACGATCCCGAGCGCGCCGTCCGCCACGCGCCGCGCGAAGGTGCGCGCGTGGCGGACCGGCACGACGCCGTACGCCCCGAAGAACGGGAAGCGGTCGAACTGCGCGTCGTTCATCAACAACGCCAGCGGCCGGCCGGCCCGCCGCGCGAGGACCCACGCGAGGTAGCCGTCCCACCACGCGTGGTGGTTCGCGGCGACGAGGACGCCGGGCCCGTCCGGCGCAGACGGCGCGAGGGCGGCGACGTCGCCGCGGCCCCACGTCCCCGCCAGATCGCGGCGTAGGCTGCGCCGCACGAGCGTCGGGAGCGCCGCCTCGATGCCGAACCGGACCTGCCTCCGTACGGCGTTGCGCACGCCGCCCCAGACGCGGTCGGCGGGGGACGCCCCGCGCATCAGGTCGGCGACGGCCGACGCGCGCGAGGCGTCTCGCGCGACGCCGCCTCCCCCGCCGCCGCGACGGCGCTCATCGCGACGAACGCCGCGAGACCGGCCCACGGCAAGCCGAAGAGGACGAGCCCGAGCCCCATGAAGCCCGCCTGGCCCCAGTAGACCGCGCGGAGGATCGGCGGGCGTTCGGTGCGGAGGTCGGGCAGCAACGCGCCCAGGAGGGCGACGAGAACGAGGCCGGCGACGTACCAGCCGACGAAGTTGCTGAGGGGGATCCCGAAGTAGGCGCCCTGCTCGAAGCGCCAGAAGCCCATGTGCACCATCAGGGGATCCAGACCGACGTCCCAGGCGACGAGGGCGAGGGGCGCCCAGAACAGGCGGCCGCGGCGCGGCGCGATCGCCATCGCACCGAGCGTGAACGCCCACCACCCGAGCGGGACGAGGAGCGGCACCCCGAGGATCGCGGGGCCGGGCGCCGTGTAGGTGTAGCTCCCGAACGGCACGCCGGTCCGCTCCCCGATCGCTTCGATCAACACCCCGAACGCGAACGCGACCGCGAAGGCGGCGAGGGCGCGCACCCCGTAGCGGTGGACGGCGAAGCCGAGCAAGCCCCCGGCGAGGAGGCCGGTGGAGGTGTAGGCGAGGCCGGGGAACGCTTCGGGAACCAACGGGGTCGGGACCATCGCGATCGCCCACCCGAGCAGCGCCAACCGCCAGGCCTGCGCGCGGTCGCGCCACACCGCCTGCAGGCGGGCCTGCGCCGCCGGATCGAGCGCCATCGTGATCCCCCACGTCACCAGCAGGTTCGTCACGAGGAAGAACGTCGCCTCCTCCACCGGCAGGCCGAACGGGGCGACGCCGATCGTGAAGCGTTCGCTGATCCACCAGATCTCGAACTGGATCGCCAGCTTGTCCGCGATCCACAGCCAAGCGGTGGGCACCCCGAAGGCCGTGACGACCAGCGCGGCGCGGCGCACGAGGAAGTCCCCCCCGAACCCCCACTGGAGGGCCAACACCGGGAACGCCCACGCCACGATGAGGCCGAGGTACGTCGTGGACTCGCGGGCGAGGGCGGCCCCCCCGAGCGCGGCGATCAACAACAGGATCGCCGCGCCGGCCCAGCGGATCGTCGCTTCGGGCAGCGGCCCGTCGTACCGGCGCCACGCTCGGGCGCGCATCAACCAGAACAGGAACAGGCCGGTCCCCGCGGTCTGAATCAGGAAAAAGGCGTACTCCTCGACCGGGACCCACCCGATGGTGAACCACACGCGGCCGGGGGGGTAGCCCCACACCTCGCGGAACACGAGGTAGTTGTCCCACGGCGTCGTGTACACGAAGGCGATGGCGAGGTGCGCCAGGAGGGCGCCCCAAGCGAAGCGGTTCGTCGTGCCGGGGCCCGCGACGCGCCCGCCGCGGGCGGCGGTCCGGCGCGCCCGCCAGAACAGCAGCGCCAACCACGGCAACGTGAACACCAGGTGGAACTGCAGGTACGTCACGTCCCGAGCCCCCAGAAGCGACGGCGGTCGAGGTCCTGCAGGACCGTGCGGGCGGCGTTGCGGCCCGAGGCTCCCATGATGCCGCCCCCCGGGTGGGTGCTGGCCCCGGTCAGGTAGAGGCCCTTGACGTGCGTGCGGTACTCCGCCATGCCGAGGAACGGACGCAGGGCGAACATCTGGTCGAGGCTCATTTCGAGGTGCATGACGTTGCCGCGGAACAACCCGAGCTCGCGCTCCAGCCACTCGGGGTGCTGGAAGAGCGAGCCGACGACCGACGCCTTCGTGCCGGGCGCGTACGCCTCGAACGTGTCGAGGATCGATTCGGCGACGGCGTCCTCGACGTCCGCCCAGCGGCGGCCGCCGGCGAGGTCGTAGGGGAAGTACTGCGCCCACAACCACAACACCTCCCCGCCGGGCGGGGCGAGGGTGTCGTCCACGGCGCTGAAGCTCATCGCGACGATCGCGGGGTCGCGGGAGGGCTGGCCGGCGAGGTAGTCGCCGTACGCGGCGGCGACCTGCGCGCGGTCGCGCGCGACGAGCTGGAGCGCGACGCGGGCGTCGTCGCCGGGGTGCGCCGCGTAGCGCACCGGCGCGTCGAGGGCGAGACGGAGGACCGCCCCGAAGCCGTTGCCGACCTTCATGTGCTTCGCCCCCTCGGGACGGTGCTCCTCGGGCAGCAGCTTCGAGAAGGTCTCGAGGGCGTGCGCGCCGGCCACGACCCGCTTCGCGCGGTACGTCTGGCCGTCGGCGACGACGCCGGCGGCGCGCCCGTCCTCGACGAGGATCCGTTCGACCGGGGCGGAGGTGTGCACCTCCCCGCCGTGCGCCTCGACGTGCCGCGCGAGCGCGGCCGTCAGCTCCCCCGACCCGCCGCGCGGGCGGGCGATGCCGCCCTCGTGGTACAGCGGGTGCCACAACAGGAACGGGCTGGTCATCGGTTCGCTCGGTGGGGGGCCGGACTGCGCCGCCATCCACACGAGCGGCGCCTTGACCTTCTCTTCGCTGAAGTAGCGATCGACGACGTCGCCGTAGGGTTGCAAGATCGCCCGAAGGGCACGCTTCCAGTCGCCCTGGATCGCGTCCCCGAACACCATCTTGCGCCCCAGGTTGAGGGGGCTGGGGGTCGAGAGGAACAGGTCCTTGACGACGCGGGCGAACGGACGCCATTCGTCGAGGAACTTCACGTACGCTTCGCCCTCCCCGGGGAAGCGATCCTCGAGGTGGTCGGCGGTCGCGCGTTCGCTGCGGTGGATGAACAGGTGGTCGCCGTCGGGGAACGGCGCGAAGAACAACGGGTCGACGTCGAGGTACTCGAGGCCGTAGCGTTCGAGGCCGAGCTCCTCGACGATCGGCGTCAAGCGAATCAGGATGTGGGCGCTGCCGCCGAGGTCGAAGCGGTAGCCGGGGACGTGCTCGACGGTCGAGACGGCCCCCCCGACCACGTCGCGACGCTCGAACACGCCGACCTTGTAGCCCGCTTGCGCCAGGTAGGCCGACGCGATGAGGGCGTTGTGGCCCGAACCGATGGTCACGACGTCGTAGTCCATGGTCCCCAATCTATCGGGTCCGGCCGCGGAGCCCGTCGGCTGGGCGCCAGGCGCCGCGCGGACGTCGTCAGCGGCGCGCGGTGGCGACCGCCCACGCGGCGCGTGGGACGATCGCGAGACGCTCGGGGGTCCTCAGGTGCGCGCGGCGGGAGAGGTTGTCGTAGCGGTTGGCGCGGAGCTTCGCGAGGATCGCTTCGTAGTTCATCGCCGCGACGCCGACCGCGACGCCGGCCAGCCCATGCAGCTTCGGGATGCCGTCCCACCCCCGGCGGTAGCGCTCGGCGGCGAGGTCGGCGAACTCCTCGAGCAACGCGACGTAGCCCGCGTCGACGTCGCCGCGCCGCAACTGCGCCGGATCGACGCCGTGCACCGCCATGCGGTCGACGGGCAGGTAACACCGGCCGCGATGGAGGTCCTCGCCGACGTCGCGCAGGATGTTCGTGATCTGCATCGCTTCCCCCATCGCGACGGCGGCGTCGAGGGTCGCGTCCCCCCCGTCGTAGCCGGTGATGGGTGCGATCATGAGGCCGACGACCCCGGCGACGCGGCGGGCGTAGAGCAAAAGCTCGTCGGTGTCGGCGACGCACACGAAGCGCAGGTCGCTCTCGAAGCCGCGTTTGAGTTCGAGGAACGCGTCGCGGGGGACGTCCCAGCGGTCCACGACCCACGCGAGGGCGACCTCGGTCGGTTGGCTCGCGTCGGGCCGCGCGTCGTAGGCGCGTTCGATGCCCGCCCACCACGCCTCGAGGCGATCGCGGGCGTCGGCCGGACCGGCGGCCTCGTCGACCGCGTCGTCGCCCGCTCGGCAGGCGGCGTACACGGCGCTCACCGCCCGCCGTTTCTCGGGACCGAACACGCGCGCCCCGAGCGAGAAGGTGCTCGAGTGGCGGCGGGTCTCGGCCTCCGCGAAGCGCAGCGCCGCATCGAGCGACCAGGCGTCGCGGTCGCCGGGGTGCAGCACCGCGGGCCGGACCGAGGCCCGGTCGCGGATCACGCCCCGAAGCGGCGCTCGACGTACCGCTGGACGCGTTCGTTGAACGCCCGCGCGATCGTCGCGCCGTCCCCTTCGAGGGTCGTGACGAGCTCGCCGTCCTCGTACACCGGCGCGCGGGGCGTTTCGCCGGTCCCGGGGAGGCTGATGCCGATGTCGGCGTGCTTCGATTCGCCGGGGCCGTTGACGACGCACCCCATCACCGCGACGTTGAGGTGCTCCACGCCGGGGTACGCCTCGCGCCAGACCTCCATGCGTTCCTTGAGGTACGCGTCGATGTCGCGCGCCATCTCCTGGAACAGCGTGCTGGTGGTCCGTCCGCACCCGGGGCAGGCGGTCACCGACGGCGCGAAGCGGCGGATCCCGACCGCGGAAAGGATCTCTTGGGCGATCTCGACCTCCCGCTCCCGCGGGGCGCCGGGGTCGGGCGTGAGCGAGACGCGGATCGTGTCGCCGATCCCCTCCGCCAGGAGGGGCACCAACCCGGCGGCGGAGGCGACGGCGCCCTTGGTGCCCATCCCCGCCTCGGTCAGCCCGAGGTGCAGCGGGTAGTCGCTACGATCGGCCAGCCGGCGGTAGACGTCCCACAGGTCGGGTGCGCGGCTGATCTTGGCGCTCAGCACGATCCGGTCGTGGGCGAGCCCGACCTCCTCCGCCATCCGCGCCGACCCGAGCGCCGATTCGACCATCGCCCGCATCGTGACCTCGTGCGCGTCGACGGGGTCGTCGCTCTCGGCGTTGGCGTCCATCATGCGGGTCAACAGGGCCGCGTCGAGGCTGCCCCAGTTCACGCCGATGCGGACCGGCTTGTCGTGATGCATGGCGACCTCGACGATGCTCGCGAAGTTCTCGTCGTGGCGGGAGCCGACACCGACGTTGCCGGGGTTGATGCGGTACTTCGCGAGCGCCGCGCCGGCGTCGGGCACCGCCCGGAGAAGCTTGTGGCCGTTGAAGTGGAAGTCGCCGACGATCGGCACGTCGAGTCCGTGTTGGTCGAGCAGGTCGACGATCTCGGGCACCGCCCGCGCCGCCGCTTCGTCGTTGACGGTGACGCGCACCACGTCGCTCCCGGCGCGGTGCAGGGCCGCGACCTGCTGGACGGTGGCGTGCACGTCGGAGGTGTCGGTGTTCGTCATCGATTGCACGACGACGGGGTGGTCCGACCCCATCGACACGGAGCCGACCGGAACGGTGACGGTGCGCCTACGGGGAACGTCGTTCACGGCGTCAGCCTACCCGCCCGCGCGGGCGCGCGCGTGCGTCTCGGGTCACCGTTCCCCCGCGAGCAGGTCGAGCAGGGTCCCGCGTTGCGCGGCGTTCACCGCGAGGGCGTCCGCCCCGTGCGGCGTCGCGTCGCCCGCCCACGTTCCGAACCAGCCGCCCGCCTCGGGCAGGATCGCCGCGAACGGCGCGACGTCCCACGGCGCGATGGCGGGATCGAGCATCGCTTCGATGCGGCCCGACGCGACGAGCAGGTAGCCGTAGGCGTCGCTCCAGCCCGCCCGGTACCCGTACGCGCCGCGGACCCGCGCCCACGCCGCGCCCCGACCGAGCTCCTCGAAGCGGCCGACGTCGGTGGTCGACACCGCGGAGTGCGCGGGGTCCGCGACGTCGGAGACGGACACCCGGCGACCGTTCAGGCGCGCGCCACGCCCCTGCGCCGCGGCGAGCGTCTCCCCCAGCGCGGGGAACGACGCGACGCCGGCCACCATCACGCCGTCGCGCTCGAGGCCCACCAGGGTCGCGTACAGCGGGACGCCGCGCACGAACGCCTTCGTGCCGTCGATCGGGTCGATCCACCACCGGTAGGGCGCGCTGCCGGCCTCCTCGCCGAACTCCTCCCCGACCACGCCGTGGGTCGGGGCGCGGCGGGCGAGGGCGTCGCGGATCACGGTTTCCGCTTCGCGGTCGGCGACGGTGACGGGCGTCGCGTCCGCCTTCCAGTCGGGCCGGACGCCGGTCCGGAAGTGCCCGAGGGTGGTCCGTCCGGCGAGGTCGGCGACGTCGAGGGCGACGTCCAGCAGGGTATCGAGTTCGGCCATGGCGTCCTCCGGGGGCGGGGCGCCGGGGCGCCCGCCGAGCGCGACGCTAGCACCCCGCGGTACGCTGCGCCGCATGATCGTGACGCGCGAGCACCTCGAACGCCGCGAAGCGACGACGCTCGCCCCCTACGCCGTCCGGGCCGATGCGTCGCGCGGCCGGACGCACCCCGAGCCCGAGAGCGCCCGCCGGACGGCGTTCCAGAAGGACCGCGACCGGGTGCTGCACAGCACCGCCTTCCGGCGGCTCGAGTACAAGACGCAGGTGTTCGTCAACGCCGAGGGGGACCACTACCGCACGCGCCTCACCCACACGCTGGAGGTGGCGCAGGTCGCCACGGCGATCTGCCGGGCGCTCGGCCTGAACGAGGACCTGGCGGAGACCGTCGCGCTCGCGCACGACCTGGGGCACCCCCCGTTCGGGCACGCCGGCGAGCGGGCGCTCGACCGCCTCGCGGCGGACGACGGCGGCTTCGACCACAACCGCCAGAGCCTGCGCGTCGTGACCGAACTCGAGGCGCGCTACGACGCCTTCGCCGGCCTGAACCTGACGTGGGAGGCGCTCGAGGGCATCATGAAGCACGAGACCGATTACGACCTGCCCGACGTGCGGTGGGAGCCGGGCCGGCGCGGCAGCCTCGAGGCGCAGGTCGTGAACCTGGCGGACGAGGTGGCGTACGACGCGCACGATCTCGACGATGGCCTGCGTTCGGGCCTCCTGGCGCCCGACGAGGTGGTGGAGGTCCCCTGGATCGCGGCGCTGCTGGACGAACTGGGGCTCGAGATGGACGCCCTACGGGGGCACGGGCGCGCGGCGTTGATCCGCGAGGTGCTCGGCCGAAGCATCGACGACGTCGTCGAGGCGACCGACGCCGCGGTGCGCGCGGCGGGCGTCGCGTCGCCCGACGAGGTGCGCGACGCGGGCGTGGTGTTGGCGACGGCGTCGGAGCCCATGGCGGCCGCGCACGCGGAGTTGAAGGCGTTCCTGTACGCGCGGCTCTACCGCCACCACCGGCAGTTGCGCATGGGCCGCAAGGCGGACCGGGTGCTGAGCGAGATCTTCGAGGCGTACGTCGCGGAACCCTCGATGCTGCCGCCCGCCTGGCGGGCGGCGGCGGAGGCGCGCGGGGTCGTGCGGGCGGTCACCGATTACGTCGCCGGCTTCACCGACCGCTTCGCGGGCGACGAGTACCGCCGGTTGTTCGATCCCGGTCGCCTCACGTAGGGCCGACCGGCGGACGCCGCGACGGCGTGGTCAGAACCCGTCCGCGTCGGCGCGCGCGACGGCGATCAGGTCGCCGGCATCCGCGTCGCGGAACCACACCGCCTCCGCCTCCACCCCCAGCACCCGCGCGAGCACCCACGGGTGCGTCACCACCGTCGAGGTGATCGCGCCCTCCGGCGGTTCGCGCAGGCGGAGGTCGACGAACAGGTCGCGACCTTCGCGGGTGACGTCGACCACCTGGACGTCGTAGCCGCTGCTCGGTCGCGACGCGAGCCGGACGGCGAACCAGGTTTCCCGGTCGAACCGGGCGTCGGGGGTCGGTGGGGGGTCGAGCGTCGGGGCCTGCAGCTCCGCCCACAGCGAACGCAGCGCGTCGCGGTCCTCGACGAGGCGGTACGTGTCGCGCTCGACCGGCGCGGCCTGGCGTCCGTCGGCGACGACGTCGTACAACAGCGCTTCGCTGGACGGTCGGTAGCGCGCGGCGTCCACCCGCACGTCGCGCTGCACGTAGAGCAGCGTGTGGAGGTACTCGTCGAGACCGCCCGGCGCGTCGGGCCCGAACGCGGGTGCGCGGCCGGCCGCCGCCTCGAACGCGGTGGGCGACACGACCGCGACGGCGAGCGGTTCGCCGTCCGCGGCGAGGCCGCGCGCGACGGCGTCCGCTTCGGCGGGCGTGAGGGCGCCGTCCCCCTGGAGGGGGCGGGCGACGGGGGTGGGGACGACGCGGCGGGCGTCGCCGGCCGCGACGTCGCCGGGCACCGCGAACCACCGTGCGCCGTCGAAGTAGTAGGCGGCCTCGAGCGGGGCGGCGGCGCGCACGTCGAGATCGGTGGTCAGGGGGATCCGGGCGACGGTGACGGGGGCCGCCTCGACGTCGTCGGCCGGGCGCACCTCGCGCAGGAAGGGGGCGTCGTCCACCGTCCGGGCGGCCGCGACGGCGAACGGCGCGGCGGCGTCGGTGTCCGCGTCGGCGACGAGCGGCCCGAGCGTTCGGTCCTCCCCACCGAGGCGGAGGGTGTCGGCGGAGCCGTAGACGTAGCGGACGCGCACCTCCTCGTCGCCGTCGACGAGGGCGACGTCGTGCACGATGCGGGACCCGACCGGGTCGCAGGCGACGGCGGTGAGCGCGAAGGCGACCAGCAGCGCGGTGAGGGGGGCGCGGGCGGCGAACGTCGTCAACGGAGACCTCCTGCGCGGAGCGTAGCACCCCCTCCCGCGCCGGGCGGTGGTGCCGGGCAGGCCGCGCCCGCGACGCCGTGGACGGGCGGACGTCGGCGGCGGCGCGGGGGGTTGCTAGACTCGTGGGATGAACGCATTCGGGCGGGTGTTGGTCGTCTCCGCATCGATCGGGGGTGGGCACGTCGCCGCCGGCCGGGCGCTGGAGGCCGCCTTCGGGGAGGCGGGCGTCCCCGCCCGCCACGTCGACCTGCTCGATTACACGTCGGCGCCGTTCCGGACGATCTACCGCCGCAGCTACTTCGACCTGGTGCGTACCGCGCCGGAGATGGTCGAGTTCCTCGGGCGCCGCCTCGACCGCAGCCCCAGCGAACTGCCCGCCCGCGCTCGGCGGGTGGGGCGGCGCCTGGCGCGCCTCGCGTCGTACCAACTGCCGCGCTGGGTGGACGCGTACCATCCCGACCTCGTCGTCCACACGCACTTCCTGTCGACCGGCGTGCTGGGGCCCCGCCGTGCCGGCGCGGTGCCGCAGGCGGTCGTCGTCACGGACTACGGTGCGCACGCCCTGTGGCTGGCGCCCGACGTCGCGCGGTACTTCGTCGCCGCTGAGGAGGTCGCGGTGCACCTCCGCGCCAGCGGCGTGGACGGGGACCGGGTCGCCGTGACCGGCATCCCCGTCGACCCGCGCTTCGCGCGCCTCGAGACGCGGGGGGCGGCGCGCGCCCGGCTGGGGTTGGCGCCCGACGCGAGCGTCGTGCTGCTGTCGCTGTCCGGCCTCGACGGCGCGACCGCCGCGCGCGTCCTGGAGGAGGTCCGGCGGACCCCGTGGCCGCTGCACGTGCAGGCGATCTGCGGACGGTCGAGCGAGCTGTTGGAGGTCGCGGCGGCCGCCGCCGCGGAGCCGTCGGACCTGGTGCGGATCGATGCGTTCGGGATGCGTCCCGACGTCCCGACGCTGATGGCGGCAGCCGACCTGGTGGCCGGCAAACCGGGCGGCCTCACCGTCGCCGAGGCGCTGGCGGCGGGCCGCCCCTTCGCGGTGATCGATCCCTACCCGCTGCAGGAGGAGGCCAACGCGACGTTCCTGCTGGAGCACGGGGCGGGCCTCCGCATCGAGCCGTTGACGACGCTTCCGCACAAGCTGGGGACGCTCTTCGCGGACGCGGCCCGCTTCGCGGCGATGCGCGACGCGGCGCGGGCGGTGGGGCGCCCCCAGGCCGCCCGCGACGTCGTCGCCGGCGCCCTGGCGCTGGCGACGCGCGACGGCGGGGCGTGAGGCGCGCCGCCGCCCGAGCGGTACGCGTCGCCCTCGT
>JAVLCF010000034.1:0-7798 GCA_031581195.1 Trueperaceae bacterium
GGCGGCGGCGTTGGCGGTCGCGACGTCCGCCGGGGAGGAGATCCTGTTTCGCGGGATGCTGCTGCCCACCCTCGGACTGGTGCCGCAGGCGCTCCTGTTCGGGCTCCTGCATCCCGCCGGCCGCCGCGGCTGGAGTTACCCGGTGTTCACCGCCCTCGCCGGCCTCGCCTTCGGCGCGCTCGTCGAGGCCAGCGGCCGCCTGACGCCCGCCGTCCTCGCGCACGGGGTGGTGAACGCCGCCGGGCTGCTGCGCGGGGCTCGGGCGGCCCGACGCGCCCGCCGTCACCCCGGCGACGTCGGGCGCTAGCGGCCCGCGAGCGCGGGGGCGGCCGCCCCGATGCGGCGCGCCGCCTCGCGCAGGGTCGCCTCGTCGCGCACCAACGCGAAGCGCATCCAGCCCTCCCCCGAGGGCCCGAACCCGACGCCGGGTGCGACCGCGACGCCGGTCGCGTCGAGCAACGCCAGGGCGGCGGCCACGGAGTCGTGCGCCCCGCCCGGCAGCCGCGTCCAGACGTACATGCTGGCCTCCGGCCGGTCGGTGGGGACGCCCGCATCGTTCAGCGCATCGACGAGCGCGTCGCGACGGCGGCGGTAGACCTCCGCGTCGGCCCGGAGGCGTTCGCGCGGCGTCGCGAGCGCCTCGACCGCGCCGCGCTGGATGCCGCGCCAGGCGTTGAAGTCGATCGCGCCCTTCGCCGTCGCCAACGCCCCGATCGCGCCGGGGTGCCCCAGCGCGAAGCCGATGCGGAAGCCCGCCATGTGGAACGACTTGCTGAGCGTGTAGAGCTCCACCACCCGCTCGCGCCCGCCGGGCGCCGCCAACGCCGAGGGCGCCTCGGCACCGTCGAACACGAGGTCGACGTACGGGAAGTCGTGCACGACGAGGAGGTCGTGATCCTCGGCGAAGGCGACGGCGTCGGCGAAGAACGAGGCGGGCGCAAGTGCCGCGGTCGGGTTGCTGGGGTAACTGAGGACGAGGACCTTCGCGCGCGCAGCGGCGTCGGTCGGGACCGCCGACAGGTCGGGCAGGAAGCGGCGTTCGGGCCGCAGCGGCAGGTCGACGCGTTCGAGGCCGGCGAGGGCGACCGCCCCGAACCAACTGGGGTAGCCCGGTTCGGGCAGCAGCACCGCGTCCCCGGGGTCGGCGACGGCGAACAACAGGTGCGCGAACGCCTCCTGCCCCCCGATCGTGACGAGCGCTTCGGCGTCGGCGTCGAGCGCCAGGCCGTAGCGCGAGGCGTACCAGGCGACCGCCGCCTCGCGCAGCGGCGCGGTGGCGGCGTGCAGCGTGTAGCCGTGCGCGTCCGGGTCGTGCGCCGCCGCGGCGATCGCGTCGAGCGCCGCTGGGGGCGGCGGGAGGTCGGTGGAGCCGATCGAGAGGTCGATCGGCGTCCGGCCGGCGGCCCGCAGGTCGCGTTTGGCGGCGTCCATGACCGCGAAGACCGAGTCGGGCATCGCCGCGACCCGGCGCGAGACGAAGGGGGACGTCGTCATGCGCGGCAGCCTACCGCGTGGCGCGCGTCAGCCGTCGACGTCGAGGAGGACGTCGAGGGGCCCGTCGTCCACGCGGCGCGCTTCGCAGCCGCGGCGCTCGAGGCAGGCGGTGAGGTAGCGGTAGCGCCGGCCGTGCGTGCCGGGCACCTCCGCGCGGTAGACGCGCAGGAAGCGCCGCGTCCCGGTCCGTCGGCACAGGTCGCAACACAGTTCCCCGGTGGGGTTCCCGGCCGGCGTGACGGCCTGCAGGCGCAACGCGACCTCCCCGCCGTCGCGTTCGCGGACCTCCACGACCCCGTCGCCGACGTCGTCGAGGCGGTAGCGCAGGACGCGCGGCACCAACCGGTCCTGGGTGGCGGGGAAGTAGGTGAGGACGATGTCGCGCTCGGTCCAGTCCTCCCCGCCCCGCCCGTCGTCGGGGGGTGGCGGCGTCACGTTCGCCCCCCGGCCGGCGCGGGCCGGACGAGGCGGCCGACGGTCGCACCCATCACCAGCGCGACGGCGACGAACGCCGCGAACGCGAGCGGTCCGGGGATGCCGGCGCGGATCGCGATGCCGACGAACGCCCAGATGGCGACGAGGGCGAACGGCACGTCGCCGCGCGTCGCGAGGCGCGCGAGGGCGATCGCCGTCGCGACGCCGACCACCAGCATCGCCCACGTCTCGGGCGCGAACGGCGCGCCGTCCCACCCGAGCGCGACGCCGGCCACCGCGAGGTTCGCGGCGGTCGCGACGGAAACCCAGCCGAGGTAGATGCGGAACGGCGTGCGCGCGAACGCGGCGAAGGCGCGCGCGCGGCGCGGATCCGGGTCCGTGGGGCCCGCGCGGAACGCCTCGTCGATGCGGATCAGAACGCCCAGGAGGGCCGCGAGGAGGAGTGCGGCGAGGACGGGCAGGTCGGCGTGCCACGCGAGCAACCACCCGACGTTCGCCGCGCCGCTCGCGACGATCCAGGGGGCGGCGCGGCGCAGGCGTGGATCGCGGGCCCGGGCGGCGCGCGCCTGCCAGACGGCGTGAGCGACGAGGGCGAGGTAGATGACGCCCCAGATCCCGAAAACGTAGCCCGCCGGCGTGAAGGCGGTCGGGTAGGCGGCGGAGACGTCGGCGGTGGTGCGCCCGAAGAACGGGATCGCGTTCGCGAGGCCGTTCGCGGCGATCGTCGCGACGATGGAAGCCGCGACGAGCCCCTGGCGCACGCGGTCGGCGGGCGGGACGGCCACGCGTCAGCCGTGCGGGAGGCGGCGGAGCAGGTCGGCCATGCGGATCGCCGCCTCCGCCGCTTCGGCGCCCTTGTTGCCCGCCTCCCCGCCGGCGCGGGCGAGCGCCAGCTCGCGGGTGGGGCTCGTCAACACCCCGAAGGCGACCGGTCGGCCGGTGTCGAGCGCGACGCGTTCGACGCCGCGCGCCACCATGTCGCAGACGTAGTCGTAGTGGTCGGTGGCGCCCCGTACGACCGCCCCGAGCGTGACGACCGCGTCGACGTCGGCGGCGTCGATCAACGCCGCCGCCGCGAGCGGCAGCTCGACCGCGCCGGGCACCTCGACGACGGACCGGCCGTCGTCGGCGACGCCGGCCTCCCGCAGGACCGCCAGAGCGCCGTCGAGGAGCGGATCGACGATCGCGCGGTCGTAGGGCGCGAAGGCGACGCCGACGCGGAGGCCGGCCCCGTCGAGGCGCCCGCGGAGCGCCTGCGCGGCGTGCGGGCTGGGGTCGTGGGGGGTGTCGGGGCGCGCCACGCGATCAACGACCGACGAGGTCGATGACGTCGAGCGCCGCGTCGCCGATCCGATCGTGGATCTCGTACGTCGCGACGCCGTCCTCGCCGACGCGCAGGGTGAACAGGTTCCAGCCGGGCTGCAGCGTCAGGTCGACGCCGCTGGCGGTCATGCGCGCCTCGCGGTCGACGTACAGCAACGAGAAGAAGCCGGGCGGGCGCTCGAGCTGCGAGAACGCCAGGAAGTACGGCTCCCCGCCGCCGGACACGCTCCGCGTCCAGGTGCCGTCGCCGTCGGCATCGACGTACATCCACAACGTCCCGCGGACGTAGCGCACGCCCTCGGGCTCGACGAGGTACTCGTTCAGGAGGCCGGGCAGGAGCTCCGCCCCGCTGCGGAAGGGCAGCAGGCGGTCCTCGTTCACCTCGCCGAACTCGACGGTGAACGTCCCCCCGACCGGCACGGTGCTGGCGATCTCCTCGACGGGGCGTTGGTCGGCGTCGAACAGCTGCACGCCGACGCGGACGTCGTCGGGGAGCGAGGTTTCGCTGTCGATGACGCCGCTGATCGCGGCGTCGCGTTGCGCGGACGCGACCCCGAGGACGGCCAAGACCGACAGGATCAACGTGAACGTACGGAACGGCGTTCGTCGCATGGACTCTCTCCCTCGTGGGGTCGTGGGCGCAGTGATACCACGGTACGTGGCGCCGGACGGATTCACGACCGCTCAGCGTACCCGTCCGGGTGCGCTCGGTGCCAGGCCCAGGCCGACGCGACGATGCCGCGCAGGTCGCTGCGGTGCGGCGTCCAGCCGAGCGCCGCGCCGATCTTCGCGACGCTCGCGACGAGGCGCGGCGGGTCGCCCGCCCGGCGGGGACCGACCTCGGCGGGGACGTCGGCGCCGGTGACGTCGCGGACGGTGTCGATCACCTCGCGGACGCTGTACCCGACGCCGCTGCCGAGGTTGTACGCCTCGAAGCGTCCCGGTTCGGCCGCCTCGACGGCGAGCGCGTGCGCCTCGGCGAGGTCGGCGACGTGCACGTAATCCCGGACGGCGGTCCCGTCGGGGGTCGGGTAGTCGTCGCCGTAGATGCGGACGCCGTCGCGGCGGCCGGCGGCGGCCTCCAGCACGATCGGCACCAGGTGCGTCTCGGGGCGGTGGTCCTCCCCGCGCGCCTCGGTGGCGCCGGCGGCGTTGAAGTAGCGCAGCGCGACCGCCCCCAGTCCCGCCGTGCGGCTCGCCCAGTCCAGCACCTGCTCGACGCCGTGCTTCGAAGCGCCGTAGACGCTCTCGGGCCGGACGGGTGCGGTTTCCGGGATGGGGACGGCGTCCGGCGTGCCGTACAGCGCGGCGGTGCTGGAGAACACGAAGCGGCGGACGCCGGTCGCCTGCGCGGCCTCGAGCAGGCGGATGCTGCCGGCGGTGTTGTTGCCGAAGTAGGCCATCGGGTCGCGCATGGACTCGCCGACGAGGGAGCTCGCGGCGAAGTGCACGATCGCGTCGGCGTCGTGCGCCACGAGCGTCGCCTCGACGACGGGGCGGTCGGCGACGTCGGCGTGGACGAACGTCGCGCCGTCCGGGACGGCGGCGCGGTGGCCGGTCCGGAGGTCGTCGAGGACGACGACGTCGTGGCCGCGCGCGAGGAGGGTGGAGGTCGTGACGCTACCGATGTAGCCGGCGCCGCCGGTGACGAGGATGCGCATGGGCGGCATGGTACCCGGCAGGGCGCGCGCGGAGCGTGCGCCGGGCCCGTCCCGGCGGCGGTCGGTCCGAGGTGGGTAGGATGCGCGGAACGCCACCTCGGGAGGATGCGCGCATGGCCGACCCCACCCCCACACCCGCCCCCGGTCTGGACGCCGGACTCATCTGGATGGACGGCGAGCTGGTCCCGCAGGAGCGGGCCACCGTGTCGGTCCTGAGCCACGCCCTGCACTACGGCACGAGCGTCTTCGAGGGCATCCGAACGTACGACACCGGGTCGGGCGCCGCGGTGTTCCGGCTGGACGAGCACGCCGAACGCCTGCTGGCGTCGGCCCGCATCATGGGGATGGGCGACCTCCCGAGCCTGGAGACGATCCGCGACGCGGTCGTGGCGACCGTCCGGGCGAACGCGCGGACCGCCTGTTACGTCCGGCCGCTCCTGTGGCACGGTCCGGAGTCGTTGGGGATCAACCCGCGCCGCACGAGCGTGCACTTCATGGTCGCGACGTGGCCGTGGGGCACGTACTTGGGCGACGACGCCGTCCGCGAGGGCGCGAAGGTGATGACGTCCAGCTGGCGGCGCAGTCCCCCCGACGTGCTGGCGACGAAGGCGAAGGCGGGCGGGAACTACGTCAACAGCGTCCTCGCCAACATGGAGGCCCGCGACCACGGGTACGACGAGGCGATCCTGTTGGATCACGCCGGCTTCGTCGCCGAGGGCTCGGGCGAAAACCTGTTCTTCGTGCACGACGGCGTCGTGCACGCGATCCGGCACTCGGTGAACCTGCGCGGCATCACCCGCGACAGCGTGATGCGCATCGCGGAGGCCGACGGGCGCGAGGTGCGCGAAGCGATGGCGACCCGCGACGAGCTCTACGGCGCCGACGAGGTGTTCATGGTGGGCAGCGCCGCGGAGGTCACCGGCATCGCAGAGATCGACCGGCGCGCGATCGGTGCGGGCGTCGCCGGTCCGGTGACGCTGGAGCTGCGGCGCGCCTACCTCGACGTCGTCGAGGGCCGCGACCCGCGGTTCGAGGGGTGGTTGACGCGGGTCGACTGACGTCGGGCGGGGCGCCCCCGCCCCGCCGGGGTCGGGGGCGCCCGCGGACGCGCCTCAGTAGGCCTTGGCGAAGATGACCTTGCGGGGGTAGCCGCTCGGTTGGCCGGTGTGGACGCAGGTCGTGCCTTCCGCGGAGGGCCCCTCCAGGGGGATGCAGCGCACGGTGGCCTTGGTGGCCTCCTGGATCGCCGCTTCGCTCTCCGGGTCGCCACAGTGGGTGGCGTACACCCAGCCGTGCTCGACCTTCTCGACCAACTCCTCGAACGTGTGGGCCTCGTCGACGTGCGCGTCGCGGAAGCTCCGCGCGCGCTCCAACAACCGTTCGTGGAACGCCTCGAGCCGGGCGGGAAGGTCGGCGGCGAGCGCGTCGAGCGCGACCGACGTCTTCTCGCCGGACAGGCGGTCGGCGACGACGGCGGTGCCCGCCTCGAGGTCCTTGGGGCCCAGCTCCACGCGGAGCGGGACGCCCTTGCGTTCCCACTCGTTGAACTTCCAGCCGGGACGCATGCCGTCGCGCGCGTCGACCTTCACGCGGACCCCGGCGGCGCGCAGGTCCTCCGCGAGGCGCTCCGCTGCATCCCCGACGCGGGCGGCGCCCGCGTCGTCGTTGCCGGGGGCGATGGGCACGATCACGACCGGGTGCGGCGCGAGCTTGGGCGGCAGGATCAGGCCGGCGTCGTCGCCGTGCGCCATGATGATCGCGCCGATGAAGCGCGTGGAGAAGCCCCAGCTGGTGGTGTGCGCGTAGGCGCGTTCGTTGTTCAGGTCGTTGAAGGTGATGTCGAACGCCCGCGCGAAGTTCTCGCCCATGTAGTGGCTGGTGCCCGACTGCAGCGCCTTGCCGTCGCGCATCATCGCTTCGATCGTCAGCGTCTGCAGCGCGCCCGCGAAGCGTTCCCCCTCGGTCTTCTCCCCCTCGACGACGGGGATGGCGGCGAAGTCGCGGGCGAAGGTGGCGTAGACGTCCAGCATCCGCCGGGTCTCCTCCCGCGCCTCCTCCGCGGTGGCGTGCGCGGTGTGCCCCTCCTGCCACAAGAACTCGGTCGTACGCAGGAACGGGCGGGTGCGCAACTCCCAGCGCATGACGTTCGCCCACTGGTTGTAGAGCAGCGGCAGGTCCCGGTAGCTCTGCACCCACTTGGCGTACAGCTCCCCGATGATCGTTTCCGACGTCGGCCGGATCGCCAGCGGCGTCTCGAGCTCCTTGCCGCCGGCGTGCGTCACGACCGCCAGCTCGGGGCTGAAGCCCTCGACGTGCTGCGCTTCGCGCTCGAAGAAGTCGACGGGGATCAACAGCGGGAAGTACAGGTTCTCGTGCCCCGTCGCCTTGAACATCGCGTCGAGTTCACGCTGGATGTTCTCCCACAGGGCGTAGCCGTAGGGGCGGATCACGAAACTGCCGCGGACCGGGGAGTGATCGACGAGGTCGGCCTCGTAGACGACCTCGTTGTACCAGGCGGAAAAATCCTCGTCGGGGGGCGTCAAGCCTCGCTTGGCCATGCCGCGCATCGTACCGCAGGCGCCCCCGCCGCCCGCGCCGCGGGCGGCGCGTCAACCGATCAGCAACGGCGTGCGGGTCCGCCGCAGGAGCGCCTCGAGGAGCCCCCCGAACAGGTCCTGCAGGAACCGGCGGTTCGAGTAGCTGCCGAGCACCAGCACGTCGCGGTCGCGCGCCTCCGCGGTCCGGATCAACGCGTCGGGAACCGGTCCGCTGGCCGCGACGTAGTCCGCGACCACCCCGAAGCGCTCCATGCGCGCGCGGGCGTCGTCGAGGGCGGCCTCCGCCACGCGGTCGCGTTCCGCGACGGAGACCACGACCGGGTCGAC
>JAVLCF010000034.1:7898-11478 GCA_031581195.1 Trueperaceae bacterium
GTGGCGCGGCGCTCCGCCGCGCCCTCGCCGCCCTGCAGGACCCGGAGGCCGTAGACGCGCGCGTGTTCCTTCTCCGCCAGCACCAGCGTCTGGCGGAGCGCCGTCAGGCCGGGGTCGCCGAGATCGAAGGCGACGAGCAGGTCGTCGGCGAGGCGGCTTCGGGTCGGGAGGGCCGCCGGGGCGGGCGCGCCCGCCCCAGCGGAGCGGTCGGGCGCCGCGTCGACGGTCGCGCCGACCTCCTCCGCCCAGCGCCCCAACCAGGCGTCGCGGTCGGCCGGCGCCTCGAGGGGCGAGCCGGCGAGGCCCTGCACCACCTGTTCGCTGGGGAGGTCCCACCCGAGGCGGTCCTGGAGGTGCGCGCGGTGGTCGGCCAACCACAGGTACAGGTCGGTTTCGGTGCGGCCGGGGAAGGCGGACAGGATCCCGCTCGCGCGGATCTCCTGCACGACGGGGAGGTACACCGCGTCGTACCAGTGCGCGACCGCCTCCTCCCAACCGACCTCGCGGTCCTCGTCGATGCCCATGTAGTACCGGTGGACGGAGACGTGCTCGAGGAGCGTGGCGTACGCGCCCGCTTCGCTGGCGGCGAGGTCGCTGCCGGGCCGCAACGCGTCGAGCCGGGTGCGTTCGAGGAACGTCGTGTGGCCCGCCTTCAGGATCAACGTCTCCGGGTCGTCGTCGGGCCCGTAGGGCACGCGGACGTGCACGGGCGTGACGTACCCCTGGATGGTGGGCGCGCCCAACTCCCGGGCGACGGAGACGCGGTGGTTGCCGTCCCGCACGAAGTAGGCGTCCCCAACGCGGTACGCCTCGATCGGGGGGACCCCCTCGAGCCCGGTCATCGCCAACTTCACGCCGACCCAGCGGTCGCGGCCGGCCGCCCGCCGGGGGAGGAACTCGCGGGTGAAGTCGTTGTAGCGCCCGACGGAGCCGACGATCGCGTCGAGCGGGATGTCCTCGAGGTGGCGTTCGGCGCTCTCGATCGCGCGGAGGTGGGTGCGGACCTCCTCGTAGGGCAGAAGCGCCGCATCGCGGTTGGCGAGGGTCGCCGCGGCGCGGCGGACCGCGCCGCGGCGGCGGGCGCGCTCGAAGTCCTCCGCGGCGGCGGCCGCCTGGCCGCTGCGTCGCGCGTCGCTCACGGGCGACCCGGGTCGCGGAGCAGGTGGCGCGCGAGGTTCGCGAAGAACGTCGCGCCGACGTCGTCCGGCAGCGTGTCGCCCAGCATCCCCAGGAGGGCGCTGCGGCCGCCGTTGCCGAGGACGAGGCAGGCGTCGTCGTTCTCGAACGCGCAGGCGGCCACGCCGCCCTCGGTGGGGCGCAGGCCCATGGAGTACGTCAACCAGCCCGGTTCGCGGAGGACGACGCGGTCGCCGACGCCGTCGGCGAGGTGGGGGTCGTCGAGACGGGCGACGCGCAGGTTCGTCTCGCCGGTGTAGCGCGCGTCCAGCACCCGCGCGAGGGTCGGGTCGCGGCGCCAATCGACGAGCAGGACGCGTCCGCCGCGCCCGAGGTAGCGCTCGAAGGCGGCGGCGTCGAGGGGCAACGCGGTCGTGCCGTCGGACTGCACGAGCGCGACGACGAGGTCGGCGCGTCCGCGGCGGAGTTCGGCGTCGAACACCTCGACGTCGTTCGTGCGGCGCACGAGGTAGCCGGCATCGAAGAGGGCGTCGAGGACGTAGGGGTCCTGCCCCTGGACGAAGAACGAGTCGTAGAAGTACAGGACCTGCGGTGGGCCCTCGACGGCGTTGCGCGAACAGCCCGCCAGGAGCAGGGCGGCGGCGAGGAACGCCCACGCGAGCGCGCGTCGGCGCGGTCGGCGGGGGGGCCGGGCGCCGGGCCGAGGGTCGGGTCGGGGATCGAAACGCGTGGGCACCACGGGCCTCCCTTCGCGGGGTTCGCGCGGTCGCGCGCGGCGACCGAACGGCCGACTATACCCGCCCCGCGGGGGCCCACGCCGCCGGCGTGCGCGGGGCGCAGGTGCATCTGCTACCCTCCCTCACGCCCCCACGGGGCGTCCGGGAGGGTTCATGGCCGAGCCGTACTACGCCACCACGCCGATCTTCTACGTCAACGCCGCGCCGCACATCGGGCACGCGTACACCACGATCCTCGTCGACGTCGCGAGTCGCTACCAACGGCTCGCGGGGCGGGACGTGCGCTTCCTGACCGGAACCGACGAGCACGGCGAGAAGATCGCCAAGGCGGCGGAGGCGGCGCACACGACGCCGCAGGCGTACGTCGACGCGGTGTCGGCGCAGTTCCGGGCCGCGTGGGACGAGCTGGACATCCACTACGACGCGTTCATCCGCACGACCGAGCCGCGCCACCAGCGGGTGGTGCAGGAGGTCCTGCAGCGGGTCTACGACCAGGGCGACATCATCTACGGCGAGTACGGCGGGACGTACTGCGTGAAGTGCGAACGCTACTACACCGAGAAGGAGCTCGAGGACGGGCTCTGCCCGCAGCACGGCATCGAGCCGGAGTACCGCAGCGAAGCGAACTACTTCTTCCGCATGGAGACCTACCGCCCCTGGTTGCGCGAGCAGCTCGAGACGCAGCCGGACCTGATCCGGCCGGAGGGGTACCGCAGCGAGGTCCTGGCGATGCTGCGCGAACCGATCGGGGACCTGTCGATCAGTCGCCCCAAGGCGCGGGTGCCGTGGGGGATCCCGCTGCCGTGGGACGAGGAGCACGTGACGTACGTGTGGTTCGACGCGCTGCTGAACTACTGGTCCGACCTCGTCAGCCACGGCCTGGAGGAGCGCTACTGGCCGGCGGCGGAGCACTTCATCGCGAAGGACATCCTCAAGCCGCACGGCGTGTTCTGGCCGACGATGCTGAAGGCGGCGGGCCTCCCGCCGTTCCGGCACCTCAACGTGCACGGCTACTGGTTGGTGGAGGACCGCAAGATGAGCAAGTCGGTCGGCAACGTCGTGCGGCCGCTCGACTTGGTGGGGCGCTACGGCAACGACGCCTTCCGCTACTTCCTGGTGCGCGACATGCGGTTCGGTCTGGACGCCTCGTTCCACGAGCTCGGGCTCGCCGAACGCGTGAACGCCGACCTGGCCAACGACCTCGGCAACCTCCTGGCGCGCACGGTCGGGATGCTCACGAAGTACCGCGGGGGCGTCGTGCCGGCGTTCGGGCCGCGGGGCGACGCCGACCGCGCGGTGCAGGCGACGTTCGCGGCGCTGCCGGACGCGGTGCTGACGCACGTGGAGGCGCTCCGGTACGACGAGGCGCTCGCGGCGGTCATGGCGGCGGTGTCGGAGACGAACAGGTTCGTCAGCGACCGCGCGCCGTGGGAGCTGGCGAAGGACCCGGCGCGGGCGGGCGAGCTGGATACGGTGCTGCGGACCTGCGCCGAGGCGCTGTACGCGACGTCGGTGCTGCTCGACCCGGTCATGCCGGAACGCATGGCGACGCTCCGCGCGCGGTTGGGCGCGCCGGGCGACGTCCGCCTGGAGGACGCCGCGGCGTGGGACCGGGTGCCGGAGGGCGCCACCGTCGAGGCGGGCGAGGCGTTGTTCCCCCGCATCGACGTCGAGGCGCTCAAGGCGTCGATGGACGTCGGGGACGG
>JAVLCF010000034.1:11578-21493 GCA_031581195.1 Trueperaceae bacterium
GGCGCCGGAGGTAGCGCCGCTGGAGCACAAGCCGGAGATCGGCATCGACGACTTCGCGAAGGTGGAGTTGCGCGTCGGCACCATCACGGCGGCGGAGGACCACCCGAACGCCGACCGGTTGTGGGTCCTCACCGTCGACCTGGGGCCCGAGACGCGGACGGTGGTGTCGGGCATCAAGGCGCACTACGCCGCCGAGGACCTGGTCGGGACGACCGTGATCGTGGTGGCGAACCTGGCGCCCGCGAAGCTGCGGGGGGTGACGTCGCAGGGCATGATCCTCGCGGCGGAGGATGCGGAGGGCACCCTGTCGCTGGCCGGCCTCGACCGGCCGCTGGCGCCCGGCTCCGAGGTGCGGTGAGGGACGCCGCGCCGGCGTGCGTCGGGACCTGGGTTCGGGCGGGCCTCCTGGGGCTCGTCCTCCTCGGGGCGGCTGCGGGAGCGGCGGGCGGCCCCGGGCCGAACGGCGTCGTGCCGGAGGGCACCTGGTGGGCGGTGCGTTGGGCGACGCCGGACGGCGTACGGACGCAGGTGCCGTCGGCCCGGTACGCGTTGACGGTGTCGGGGACCGACGTCTTCGGGACGGCGGCCTGCAACCGCTTCGCGGGCCGCGTCGCCGACCCCGCCGGCGTGCGCGTGTTCGGTCCGTTGGCGACGACGAAGGCGTACTGCGGCGACGACGGCCGCGGGGAGGCGTACGTCCGGGCGTTGGGGGCGGCGACGTCGGTGGACGTCGCGGGGGACCGGCTCCACCTGCGGGGGCCGGAGGGGGACGTGACGTTGGTGCCGGCCGAGGGGCCGGCGGACGGGGGGCGTCAGCCCTCGTCGAGCGCGGCGAGGAACCGTTCGCCGTAGCGCGCGAGCTTCGCGGCGCCGACCCCCTGGACGTCGGCGAGCTCCGCCTGGTCGCGCGGTTGCCGGACCGCGATCTCGCGCAGGGTGGCGTCGTGAAACACGACGTACGGAGGGACGCCCGCCTCGCGCGCGATCGCGGTGCGGACGGCGCGCAGGCGCTCGAAGCGGGCGTGGTCTTCGGGGTCGTCCAGGTCGGCCGGCGCCTCGCGGCGGCGGGGCGCCGCGCCGCCCGCCCCACCCTTCGCGGCGGGGGCGACGCGATCCTCGCGCAGCGCGACGGTCGTCTCCCCCCGCAACAGCGACGCGGCGGCGGGCCCGACGCGCAACGAGCCGTGCCCCTCGTCGTCGGTCACGAGGTGGCCCGAGGCCACGAGTTGGCGGACGACGGACCGCCAGCCGTGCTCGTCGAGGTCGCGCCCGATCCCGAACGTCGAGACGTCCTGGTGCCCGAGCCGTTCGACGCGGGGGGTGCGTTTGCCGAGCAGCACGTCGACGAGATGCCCCGCGCCGAAGCGTTGCCCGGTGCGGACGACGGTGGACAACAGCTTCTGGGCGGGGACGGTCCCGTCGAACGTGGGGACGGGGTCGAGGCAGGTGTCGCAGTGGCCGCACGGCGCGTCCAGGTCCTCCCCGAAGTAGCGCAGCAGCACCTGCCGGCGGCAGCTGGACGTCTCGCAGTAGCCGAGCAGCGCCTCGAGGCGTTGCCGGGTGACGCGCTGGTACGCCTCGTCCCCGTCCCCCGACGCCAGGAGGCGCCGGACCTGGACGACGTCCTGGAGGCCGTACGTCAGGAAGGCGTCGGCGGGCCGGCCGTCGCGACCGGCGCGGCCGGTCTCCTGGTAGTACCCCTCGAGGCTCTTAGGGAGGTCGAGGTGCGCGACGAAGCGCACGTCGGGCTTGTCGATGCCCATCCCGAAGGCGATCGTCGCCACGATCACGACGCCGTCCTCGCGCAGGAAGCGCTCCTGATGCGCGGCGCGGACCTCGCGGTCGAGGCCGGCGTGGTACGGCAGCGCGTCGACGCCCTGCGTCCGCAACCACTCGGCGGTACGGTCGACGGTCTTGCGGGTCATGGCGTAGACGATGCCGGCGTCCCCGACGTGCTTCGCGCGGTAGAACGCCAGGAACTGCTGGCGGGCGTTGCGCTTGTCGGTCACCTGGTAGTGGATGTTGGGCCGGTCGAAGCTGGAGACGTACGTGCGGGCGTCCTCGAGGCGCAACTTCTCGCGCATCTCGCGGCGGGTGACGCCGTCGGCGGTGGCGGTCAGCGCGATGCGGGGGACGCCGGGGAAGCGCTCGGCCAACACGGAGAGCTGCAGGTACTCCGGTCGGAAGTCGTGCCCCCACTGCGAGACGCAGTGCGCCTCGTCGATGGCGAACAACGCCAAGGGCGTGCGCTCCAACAGCGCGAGGGTGGGCTCGTTCACGAGCCGCTCCGGCGCGACGTACACCAGGTCGAGGCGGCCGGCGAGCAGGTCGGCCTCGACCTCGCGGCGGGCGTCGGGCGTGAGGCTCGAGTTCAGGTAGCTGGCGCGCACCCCGAGCTCGCGGAGGGCGGCGACCTGGTCCTGCATCAACGCGATGAGGGGCGAGACGACGACGGCGGTGCCGTCGCGCAGCAGGGCCGGGAGTTGGTAACAGAGCGACTTCCCGCCGCCCGTCGGCATCAGGACCAGGGCGTCGCCGCCGTCCGCGACGCGGACGACGACGTCGCCCTGGTCCCCGCGGAAGGCGTCGTAGCCCCACGTGCGTTTCAGGACCTCCAGCGCCCGCGCGCGGGTGCTGGGGGTGGGGGCGGCCGGGGGCTCGGGCATGCGGAAGGGTACCAACGGCGCGGCGCCCGGCCCGACCGGCGACCGGGCGCGAGCCGCGGGACGCTCGGCCGGCGTGGGGCCGGGCGCCCGCGGGGGCGTCAGAGCACGAAGCGGCCCGCGCGCATGATCGGGGTGCGCGTCCCGTCGTCCCCGTCCCGGTCGCCCTCGGGGTCGCCGTGGACGCCGTCGACGTCCATGGCGGCGGAACCGATCATGAAGTCGACGTGGATGAGGCTGTCGTTGAGGCCCCACCCCGCGACCGCGTCGTCGGAGGCGTCGGGCCCCCCGTGCACGCAGAAGCGGTAGCCCTGCCCGAGCGCGACGTGCGAAGCGGCGTTCTCGTCGAAGAGGGTGTTGTAGAACAGCGGCGCGCCGTCGCGAATGGGGCTGTCGGCGGACACGAGCGCGACCTCCCCGAGCCGCCGCGCGCCGGCGTCGGTGGCGAGCAGTCGGTCGAGGACCTCCTGGCCCTTCGCGGCGTGCGCGGCGACGGCGACGCCCCCCTCGAAGCGCAACTCGAAGTCCTCGATGAGGTGGCCGCCCTGCGACAGCGGGACGCTGGCGCGGACGGTGCCGTTCACCCGGTGGGCGTGCGGGGCGGTGAACACCTCCTCGGTCGGCATGTTCGCCACGAACGTCTGGCCCTCGGGGGTGGTGCTGCCGCCCGACGCCCACCGGTGGTGGTCGGCGAGGCCGACGCGGAGGTCGGTGCCGGGCCCGCGGAAGTGCAGGGCGTCGAAGCGGGCGTCCTCGAGGACCGCCGCGCGGCGGTCGAGTTCCGCGACGTGCTCGCGCCAGGCGGCGACGGGATCGTCGCGGTCGGCTCGGGTCGCGGCGAAGATCGCGCGCCACAACCGCGCGGGGGCGTCCTCGCCGGCGTCGGGGAACACCTTGCGGGCCCAGCCGGGGGACGGCGCGGCGATCACCGACCAGGCGATGCGGTCGGCCATCGCGTACGCGCGGTACGGCTTGTTCGCCGCCGACGCCGCGGCGCGGAACGTGGCGATGCGTTCGGGGTCGGCGTCCTTGAGGGCTTCGGGGTCCTCGCCGGTGATGGAGAGGAACGCGTCGCCGCGCTCGGCGCGCCCCAGGTTCGCCTCCGCTTGGCCGTAGGGCAGCTCCTCGAAGGTGCCCTCGGGCGCCTCGAGGAAGCGGATCTTGGCGATCTCCTCGTCGCTCCAGTCGACGTCGACGTAGGGCGCGCCGGCGGCGTAGGCGCTGCGGGCGAGGGCCCGCGCGAGCGGCGCGGCGTGCAGGGGCGCGCGCACCACGAGGCGTTGGCCTTCGCGGAGGGCGACCCCGACGTGGATCGCGAGGTCGGCGTAGCGGCGGAGGTCGGTGTCGGTCGGTGCGTCGGGCATGCCGTTCAGGATGCCACGAACCGGCCGGGACGTCCGCCCGCTTCCCCGACGACCGGGTGGGAGCGCTACACTCGGGGGAGGTCGGCGGCGCGTCCGCGCCGCCGCCCGACAATCCGCGTTCCTTCGGGGCAGGGTGCAATTCCCGACCGGCGGTGTGGGCGCACGCGCGCCCGAGTCCGCGAAGCCGACACGGCCCGAACCGGTGCGATTCCGGTACCGACGGTGAGAGTCCGGATGGGAGAAGGAGGTGAATCGCCGCGCGCGCGTCGCGCCGGCGACCGTCGTGACGTACGAACCCGAGACCGACCGGCCGCGTTCCGGCCACGCACGCTTCATGACGACCGCGCTCGAGCTCGCCGAGCGGGGGCGGGGCACGACGTCCCCGAACCCGCTGGTGGGCTGCGTCCTCGTGCACCCCGCGCACCCCGGCTCGGATCACGGCGCGATCGTGGGGCGCGGCTACCACGCCGAAGCGGGCGGCCCGCACGCGGAGGTCGTGGCGCTCGAGGCGGCGGACGGCTTCACGGAGGGCGCCACGGCGTACGTCACGCTGGAGCCCTGCAACCACCACGGCCGCACCCCCCCGTGCACCGAGGCGTTGATCGAGGCGGGCGTCGCGCGGGTCGTCGTCGCCACCCTCGATCCCGACCCCCGCGTCCGCGGGCGCGGCGTCGCGCGCCTCCGGGAGGCGGGCGTCCAGGTGGAGGTCGGCGTCCTCGCCGACCTCGCCGAAGCGCAGAACGAGCCGTACCTCACCGCCCAACGCGAGGGGCGACCGTGGGTGCTGTACAAGACCGCCACCAGCCTGGACGGCAAGACCGCCGCGACGTCGGGGGACGCGCGGTGGGTGACGGGCCCCGCGGCACGCGACCGGGTGCACGCCCTGCGCGGCCGCGTGGACGCCGTCGCGGTCGGGATCGCCACGGTCCTGCAGGACGACCCCCGCCTGACGACGCGCGGCGGGCACGGCCGCACGCCCCGGAAGGTCGTGTTCGACGGCGCCGCCCGCACCCCCGTCGATGCGGCGCTGTTCCAGCCCGACGACGCGAACGTCCCCGCCGACGTCACGATCTTCGTCGGGACCGACGCGCCGGCGGAGCGCGTCGCGGCGCTCCGTGCCGCCGGCGCCGACGTCGTCGCGCCGGGCGGTGCGGCCCGCCCGCGCGTCGCGGCGGCCCTCGCCAGCCTCCACGAACGCGAGGTCCGCAGCCTGCTTCTGGAGGGCGGCGGGACGCTCGCCGCGGCGTTCCTCGCCGCCAACGCGATCGACCGGGTCGCCTGGTTCCTCGCCCCGACCCTGGTCGGCGGGGACGCCCCCACCGCGCTCGCCGGCGCCGGCGCGCCCCGCATGGCGGACGCGACCGCCCTCGCCGACGTCACCTACGAGGCGGTCGGCGACGACCTGCTCGTCGAAGGTCGCGTCGTGCGGCCCGGCCCCCCCGACGCGGCCGACGACGCGTCGGCCCCCACCCCCGCACCCCGCCCGGGGGACGCGACGTGAGTCGCGCCCCCCGCACCGGAAAGGAGGCCGCAGCGTGTTCAGCGGCATCGTAGAGGAAGTCGGTCGCGTCGCGACGGTCGGACGGTCGCACGGCGACGTGCGCGTCCGCGTCGAGGCGACCACCGTCCTGGAGGACCTGAAGGTCGGCGACTCCGTCGCCGTCTCCGGCTGTTGCCTGACCGCCGTCGCGGTGGACGCGACCGGCTTCGAGGTCGAGTTGACCGACGAGACCGTCCGCGCGACCGCCCCCCGCTGGGCCGCGGGCGCGACGGTGAACCTGGAGCGGGCCCTGCCCGCCGACGGGCGGTTCGGGGGGCACGTCGTCGCCGGGCACGTCGAGGGGGTCGGCCGCATCGCGGCCCGCGAGGACCGCGACGGCGCGACGGTCCTGACGGTGGAGAGCGACCCGGCGCTGGCGCGCTGGTGGATCCCGAAGGGCAGCGTCACGGTGGACGGCGTGAGCCTCACCGTCGTCGACGTCGGGGGGCCGGGCGGGACCCGCGCCGACCTGCCGGCGCACGCCTTCACGTTGTGGTTGATCCCGCACACCCTGCACGTCACGACGCTGCACGAACTCCAGCCGGGCGACGCGGTGAACCTCGAGGCGGACGTGATGGCGCGCTACGCCGCGCGCGCCGCGGCCCTCGCGGACGGAGCGGACGCGTGAACCGCGACCCGCGCCTCGCGGACGTCGACGCCCTCCTGGAGGACCTGCGCGCCGGGCGTCCGGTGATCGTGGTGGACGACGAGGACCGCGAGAACGAGGGGGACCTGATCCTCCCCGCGCAGTTCGCCGACGCCGACGCGTTGGCGTTCCTGATCCGGCACACGGGCGGGGTCGTCTGTCTGGCGTTGCCGGGCGCGACCGCCGACCGGCTGGAGCTCCCCATGATGGTCGAGCGCAACACCGCCCGCCGGCAGACGGCGTACACGGTCTCCATCGAGGCGCGCGAGGGGGTCACGACCGGCATCAGTGCCGCCGACCGCGCCACCACCCTCCGCACCGCCGCCGACCCCGCGTCGGGGCCGGACGACCTGGCGCGGCCGGGGCACGTCTTCCCGCTCCGCGCGGCGGACGGCGGGGTGTTGCGCCGCGCGGGGCACACCGAAGCGGCGGTCGACCTGTGCCGCCTGGCCGGCCTCGAGCCGGCCGGCGCGATCAGCGAACTGATGCACGACGACGGCACCCTCATGCGCCTCCCGGCCTTGCTGGACTTCGCCGAGACGCACGGGCTTCGGGTCGGCTCGATCGCGGACCTGATCGCCTACCGCCTGGCGCGCCACGACGGGTTCGTGACGCGCGAAGCGAGCGCGGAGCTGCCGACGCCCGAGGGGACGTTCGTGGTGCACGGCTACCGCGACGCGGAAACCGGGGACGAGCACGTCGCGTTGGTGATGGGCGACGTCACGACCGACGCACCGGTGCTGGTGCGCATGCACAGCGAGTGCCTGACCGGCGACGCGCTGCACAGCCTGCGCTGCGACTGCGGTGCGCAACGCGACGCGGCGATGCGCGCCATCGCCGACGCCGGCCGCGGGGTGCTCGTGTACCTGCGGCAGGAGGGGCGCGGCATCGGCCTGATCCCGAAACTGCAGGCGTACGCGCTGCAGGACGCGGGCGCGGACACGGTCGAGGCCAACGAACGCCTGGGCTTCCCCGCCGACCTGCGCGAGTACGGCGTCGGTGCGCAGATCCTGCTGGATCTGGGGGTCGAACGCCTCCGGCTCCTCACGAACAACCCCCGGAAGGTGGCGGGGCTCGAGGGGTTCGGCCTCACGATCGTGGCGCGGGAACCGCTGCACGTCGGCGAGACGGAGCACAACGCGCGCTACCTGGCGACGAAGGTCGCGAAGCTCGGGCATCACGAGGACGACGCGAACCTCGGGCTCGACGAGGCTCGCTAGCGCACCATCGTGATCGCGCTGACGCATGTATGACGACCGCGGACTAACGTCCAACGCGCGGAGCCGAATACCCACCCGCGCAGACGAATCGAGGTCCACATGTTTACCCGCACGCTGCTCGCCATCCTCCTCTCGCTCGTCGCGTCTACGGCCGCGGCCCAGACGCTTCGGTACTTCTCGTGGAACCCCGAGCTCGCCGAGATCGAAGCGCCCCTCATCGCGGCGTTCGAGGAAGAACACGGCGTCACCGTCGAGGTCGAAGCGCTGCCACCCGACCAGTATTGGCCTCGGATGCGTGCCCTCGCGGCAGCTGGCCGTCTTCCAGATGTGTTCTACATGTCGAGCGGCTTCATCGCCGAGTGGCAAAGCGAAGGCTTGCTCGCTGACCTCACGCCCTTCGTTGCCGACCTCGACTTGAGCGATTACTACTCGGGCGTCCTGAGCGTCGCCGAGTTTCCTCAGGGCGGCAACGTCTACGCGTTCCCCGTCAACTGGGTCGGAACCGTCCTTTACTACAATGCCGACGCGTTCGACGCCGCCGGCGTGGCCTACCCGAACGACGACTGGACGTGGGATGACTTCCTCACCGCTGCGGACGCCCTCACGATCGACGAGAACGGCGATGGGACGATCGATCAGTGGGGATATTGGGCCTACGGACGCTACGCCCACATCGAACCGTGGATCTTCAACAACGGTGGAGATCTTCTCAACGAGGCGCGCACTCGCCTCGACGTGAACGACGGTGCACGTGAAGCACTTACCTTCTTGACCGACCTCGTGCACGAGCACGGCGTGGCACCCACGCCCGCCTCTCTCGAGGGAATCCGCCAACAAGACGTCTTCCCTCAAGGGATTGCGGCCATGTGGGTCGACGGCACCTGGAACATCGCGAACAATCGCACCATCGTCGACGGTGCGTTCGCGTGGGACATCGCGCAAGTGCCCAACGGCCCCTCCAGCACGGGCGACGTGGGATACACGTGGCCGGACATGATGGCCATGTCCCCCAACGGCGACCAGCAAGACCTGGCGTTCGATTTCATTCGCCACATGACGGGCGAGGAGCGCTCCACCGACCTGTACCTCGGTGGCACCGTTCCGTTTCTGCGCACCACCGCGCAGAGCGACGCTTGGCTCGAACTCGATCAGCAACCCGCCAACAAAGACGTCATTCTCGACATCGGTTCCCTCCCCGGGAAAACGAGTTTCACGCCCAACTGGGGTGAGTGGCGCGGTTACGCTGCAGCCGAGGAGGGCGGCATGAACGGGGAGCTCGACGCCGCGTTCAACGGAAGCAAGACCATCGACGAGGCGATCGAACGCTTCACCGAGTACGGCAACGGCGTGCTCGAGCGCGTCTACCCGAACCCGTAAACCGTTTCCGACCCGTCGAAGACCGGTTGAATCCACGTGGAACGCACGGCGTACCGTGCGTTCCACGTCAAGGAACTGCATGCGCTATCCCAAGCATCTTCCCTTCCTTTTCATCGCTCCGATGCTCATCGGCCTGTTCGTGTTTCGCATCGGCCCGATTTTCGCGTCGTTCTACGTCAGCTTCACCGAATGGAATATCCTCGGCGCGCCCCGCTTCGTAGGACTCGCGAACTATCGCGACGCCATCGAAACCGAATCGTTCTGGCACGTCATGGGCAATACCGTGCAATTCACACTGCTCTACGTGCCAAGCGTCATGGCACTTGGGCTTGCTCTTGCCCTGCTCGTCCATCAAGGCCTCAAGGGATCGCTTGTTTTCCGCGGATTGTTTTTCATGCCGTACATCACGTCAATGGTGGCCGTCGCGCTCGTATGGCGATGGATCTTTGCAAGCCAGCACGGGTTGCTGAACGCATTCCTTCGCGCGATCGGCATCGACGATCCACCCCTCTGGCTAGGTGACCCCGACTACGCCCTGATTGCACTCGTTGTCGTGTCGGTCTGGCAAGCCGCCGGATTTCAAATGCTCCTGTTCCTTGCGGGGCTACAGAACGTGGATGGCGCGATACAGGACGCAGCGAAGGTGGATGGCGCGACCCGATGGCAGGTCTTTCGCCACGTGACGCTCCCGCTTCTCTCGCCCGTCACGTTCTTCGTTTTGATCGTCAGCCTCATCGCATCGTCACAAACGTTCGAAGCGACCTACGCCCTGACGGGTGGTGGCCCGCAACGTTCGTCGACGACGCTTGCGTTCTACATCTACCAGAACGCCTTCGTATTCTTCCGCATGGGGTACGCCTCCGCTCTGGCCTACGTCTTACTGACTCTCGTGGCGAGCATCGCGGCCCTCAACTTCTTCCTGCGCAGACGGTGGGTGCACTATGGTTAACGAGGCGGGTCCGACACGCCCCCACGGCCGGCACATCGGCATCACGCTCGCGTACCTCGCCTTGGTCGGGTACGGGATCGTCACCATCCTCCCGTTCGCGTGGATGCTCATCACCAGCTTCAAGCCCGCCGGTTCGGTGTTCGAGCTGCCTCCAAG
>JAVLCF010000035.1 GCA_031581195.1 Trueperaceae bacterium
GAGGACGGCGTCGCCGCAGGCGGCCTCGTGCTTCGCGCCGACGTCGCCGACCGCCCGCACACGGTCCGCTTCCGCGCCGACGGGCCGCTCGCCGACCCCGACGTCCGGTTCGCGGTCGATGGCGACGTCGTCACGGTCCGCGCCGACCGGGCGCCGGGCCGCGCCGACCTCGACGTTCGGGCCGACGTGACGCCGGCCGGTTGGCCCGACGGCCTCGCGCCCGTCGCGCCGGGCGCCGCGCGCCTGACCGGCGCGGTGGGGGCCGACGGCGGCTGGCGGTTCGCGGTCCGCGGCGACGTCGCGCCCCTGGAGCGACCCGCCGTCCTCGAGGTCGACGGCGCCGGCGTCGGCCGCGACGCCACCGCCACGTGGCGGGTCGCGACGCCGGGCGGGCGCGACCTGCTCGCGGGGCGCGTCGCCCAGCGGGCGGGCGTCACGACGCTCGCGCTCGACGGGACCCGGAGCGACCCGACCGCGATCGGCCGGTGGGGCGGGTGGCCGCTGGACGGCCGCGCCCGCGGCGAAGCGGTGCTCGAGGTGCGCAGCGGCCGCCCCGGAGCCGTCGCGCTCCGGGGAGACGCCCGCCTGGACGGCACCCTCGGGGGGCGCCCCCTCGAGGTGGCGTTGGACCCGGGCGGTGGGGGGCGCGCCACGTACGCCGACACGGAGCTCACCTGGTCCCCGGACGCGGCGGCGCTTGCGCTCGCGTCGCCCGACGCGACCCTCGACGCCGTCCTCGCGAGCCCCACCCGGGCGGAGGTCTCCGGCGTGGTCGTGGACCGCGACGTCGCCGGCGCCGTGGCGTGGGGGGACGGCGAAGCCCGCGCCAACGTCCGGGTCGGGACGGCGGACGCCCGCCTCCGGCTCGCTGCGGCTTCCGGAGGGTGGACGGCCGCCCTGCGCGCCCGCGCCACGGACGGCACCGACGCCGCGTGGACGATCGACGCCACCGCCGAAGCGGACGACGACGGGGTCGCCCTCCGCCGCTTCACCGCCGCGGTCGGCGCCGGCCGCGCGACCGCGACGGCGGAGGGCACCCTCTGGCCGGACCTGGACGTGCGCGGCAGCGCCCGCGCCACGGCGCTCGGGGGCGCGGCCCCCGTGGCGCTCGGGGTGCGCGGCGCCTGGCCGCGCGTCACCGGGCGGGCGGCGTTGCCGGGCCTCACGCTGGACGTCGCGACGCGCGGCCTCGCGGTCGCCGGCGTGACCCTCGCGGGGCCCGGTGCCGACGTCGCGAACGTCCGCATCGCGCCCGGCGACGCCGGGCTCGCCTGGACGCCGGAGGGCGGTTACGCCGGCGCGGCGCAGGTCGCGTTCTCGCCCGACGCGGGCACGACGGTGCGCGGGGACGTGCGCGGGGACGCGAACGGGGACGGCGCCCTCGTCGCGACGGTCGACGCCCGCCTCGCCCGCGCCGGCGCGACGCTGGAGGGCGCCAGCACCGTGCGGTGGACCGGCGCCCCGTGGCGCGCCACCGTCACGGGCGACGGACGCCTCGACGGCGCCCTCACCGGGGACGGCGCGCGCCTCGCGGCGGACCTGACGTGGGCCGGGACGTCCCTCGCCCCGCGCGTGGCGGGGACCGGCTCCCTTCGGGGCGCCACCGACGCCGACGTGACGTTCGCCGCCGCGGTCGGGCCCGACGGCCCGACGGTGGAGGCGCGCGCGGACGGGGACGCCCTCGACCTCGTCGGCCGCGCCGCGCCGGACGGCGCGACGCTCCGCGGGACCGTCCGCGACCTTGCCCTCCCCCCCGCCTGGACCGCCGGATCCCCCCTCACCGTGGACGCCGACCTCGACGCGCGCGCCGGCGCCGACCCCGGGACGGCGCTCGGGACGCTGCGGCTCCGCGGGCGCGGGCTGGCGTGGGACGCGACGTGGCGCGCCGGCCCCGACGCCGCCCTCGCCGGCGACGCGCGGATCGACGTCGGTGCCGCCACGAACGGGACGGCGTCCGGCACCCTCGCCGGGCCGCTGGGGGTGGCGTGGCGGCGGGGCGCCGCACCCCGGATCGACGCGTCGCTCGACGTCACCGACGTCGCCTGGCGAGCCACGACCGGGCGCGGCACCCTCCGCGTGGCGGGACCGTGGTCGGCGCCGCGCGTCACGACCGACCTCACCCTCGCGGGGGCCGTGGCCGGGTCCCTCCCCGCCGACCTCGACGTCGCGTCGGGCGCGGCGTCGTGGCGCAGCGACCTGCGCGACGACGCGGGCGCCCCGTGGGCGGTCGGCGCGCTCGCGCGGCCGGCCGGCGCACCGGAGATCGAGGGCGCGCTCGACGTACCGGACGGCGCCGTGCGCGGCGGCAGCGTCGGTGGCGCCCCCGCGCTGCTCGGCGAGGGCCGCTGGGCCGACCTGCGCGTCGCACGGGGGGGCGCGCGCGACGGGGGCGACGGGGCCGCGCCCGACCCCCGCCTCGAGGTCGTCCTCCCGCTGGCGTCGCTCGGGCCCGGCCTGGCGGGGGACGCGGCGTTCACCGTCCGCCCCACCCCCGACGCGTCCTGGCTCGAGGGCGTCGTCCGCCGCCCCCGCGTGGCCGGTACCGTCCTGCCCGACGCCGCCCTCCTGGGGCGGGCCGGCGACGTCGAGGTGCGCATCGACGGCCGTTCGGTCCTCGACGTCCGCCTCGCCGACGGACGCTGGCGCGCATCGGCCGACGCCCTCCCCCTCGTGCGCGACGGCCGCACGGCGTCCCTCGACGTGGACGGCGAGGGACGCGGGGCGCAGGGCCGGCTGCGGGCCGAGGTCCGCACGCCGGAGGGCGACACCGACGTCCGCCTCGACCTCGTGCGGGACGGGGACGGGACGCGCCTGGCGGCGGCCGGCTCCCTCGCCGACGGGCGGCTGGACGGCGTCGCGGTCCGGCGGGAGGGTCGCTGGTCGGGAGGCCCGACCTTGGAGGCCCTCCCGACGCCGCTGGGCCCGACCACCGCCCGCGCGACCCTGCGCGGAACGGGTCCGCTCCCGAGCGGCACGCTGGAGGTGACGGCGCCCGTCGCCCCCCAGGCCGACGCGTCCGGGACCGACGCGTCCGGGAGCGACACCTCCAGGACCGACGCCTCCGGGCCCCCCACCTCCGCCCGCGCGACCTGGACCTGGCCGACCGACGCCGCACCGACGGGGGCCGCCCCGACGCGCACCGGACCGGCGGTGGACGTCGCGATCGACGCCGCCGACACCGCCATCTCCGGATCGCTCTGGCCGACCCTCGACCTGGCCGTCGAGGGGCCCGACGGTCGGCGCGCCCACCTGACCGGCGCCCCGAACGCCGCCTGGCGCGTGGAGGGGGCGGCCGCACTTCCCCTCGGCCCGCTCCACCTCCAGCTCGACGGCGACCCGGCGGGCGTCCCCCGCCTCGCCGTCGGCCTCGCCGCCGCCCCCGACGCGACGCTCCGCACCCGCCTTCCCGACGCGCCCCCCGCGACCGCCGTGCAGCGCCTCCTCCGCGACGGGCTCGTCGCGCGCGGCGTCGGGACCCTGAGCGGCGAGGTCGCCTGGACGCCCGGCGACCCGGTCGCGGTGCGGGCCCTGACGTGGGCGGCCGACGTCGGCACGACGGCCCTTGACGGCGCCGTCGCACCCGGCGGGAGCGACCTCCGCGGTCGCTTCACCCCCGCCCGCGGCGCGGACGCCACCCTCGCCGCCCGGCTCGCCGACGAGGTGGCCGGCGGCGACGCGCTCGCGTGGCGCCTCCAGGGGACGCTGGACGCCGCGACGCTGGACGTCGGCGACCCCGCGGACGCCGATGCGGCGCTGTCCGGGCGCGTCGCGTGGCGCGGCGACGACGGCGTCCTGCACGCCGACCTGGTGGGTCCCGGCGTCCGCATCGACGCGCGCGCCGTACCCGGCGACGGCGTCCGTGGCGAGGCGACCCTGGACGGCGTCCGCGTGGCGCTGCCCGGCGCGGTCACCGCGCGCGTCGACGGACGCCTCGAGGCGGACGGCGACCGCATCGCCGGGCGCCTCACCGCGACCGGCCCGGGCCGCCTGCAGGCGGACGGGGGCGTGGACGTCGGGCGCTGGCTGCCGGCCCGCTACCGGACCGCGTCGACCGGCCGACCGAACGACGTCACGGTCCGCCTCGCGAGCTTCGACGTCGCCCGCCTCCCGGTCGTCGCGCGCACCCTGCCGTACCTGGAGGGGGACCTGGCCGCCACCGTCCGGATCGACGGACGCCGCGTCATCGCGCAAGCGACCGCGCCCAACCTGCGCGTCGCGGACGACCCCCTCCCCCTCCGCCTGGAGGGGATCGGCGACGTGGGGCCCGGGGGGCGCGGCGTGACGCTCGGGGGCGCGCTGGCGGGCAGTCCCGTCCAGCTGGGGTTGGACGGGGCCGGTGCGGACCTGTCCGTGCGCATGGAACGCTTTCCCCTCACCACGCCCCTCGAGGCGTGGCTGGGGGCGCTGGAGACCCGCAGCGAAGCGACGGGGGTGCTGCGTGCGACCCTGCCGTGGGCCGCACCGGCGGAGGGCGACGTGCGCGTCGCGACGGAGCGCGTGCGCCTCCGGCGCGACGGGGTGAGCAGCGTCGGGACGCTCGCCGGCCACCTCACGCGGGACGGCGCGACGCTGGACGCGGCGTTCGAGGGCGCGGGACGCTGGTCGTTGGCGCTGGACGTGGCCGACGGCGCGCTCGACGCGCGCTTCCGCGCCGACGACGCCGACGCCGCCCCCCTCCTCGGGCTCGCCCCCGCCCTCGCGCGCGTCGGGGCGGGCGCGCGCGGCGACCTGACGCTCGACGCGCGCGGGCCCCTCCGCGCGCCCGACGTCGACGTCACCACCGACGACCTCGAGGTGTTCCTCGCCGGGTCGGGCTACCGCCTGAGCGACGCGCGCCTCACCGCCCGCGATGCGGACCTCCGCGTCGCGGCGACCGTCACCGGGACGCAACCGGTCGGCGGTCGCCTCGAGGTGACGGGGGACGCCCGCGCGACGCTGGTGCCGTGGCGCCTCGAGCGCGCCGCCCTCGACGTACGCGGGGACCTGCGCGTCCCCGTGATCGGCACCATCCGCGAGGTCGACGGTCGCGTCAGCGCCGGGCCGGACGGACGCCCGATGCTGGACGCGCGCGGTCGGGTGGGCGCCCCCGCGCGCTTCGAGGGGACCCTCTGGCCGTTCGACCTCCGCGCGCGCGGCGCGGGCCTGCGCTTGGCCGCGCCGAGCGTCTGGGTCGCGGACGCGGTCGGGGACGCCGACGTCCGCCTCCGCTTCGACGAACGGTTCGTGCTGTCGGGCGCCGTGGACGTGGACGAGGCCCGCTTCGACCTCGGGGCGCGCGCCGAGGCGGCGGCCCCCCCAGCGCCCTCCCCGACCGACGCCCCTGCGGAGGCGGGGGCGCCGCCCCCCGCCGGAGGGGGCGGCGCGTTCGCCTTCGAGGCGTTCGCCCTTCGCGCCGAGACGGTCGCCTTCGACGAGGCGTTCGGGACCGGCACGGCGCGCGTCGACCTGACGCTCGCCGGGACGACCCGCCGCCCGACGCTCGACGGCGTCGCGGAGATCGTGCGCGGCACCCTCGACCTGTCCGGCCGGACGTTCGAGGTGCGCGAGGGGTCGCTGCGCTTCGACCCGACCCGCGGCGTCTACCCGCGCATCACGGTCACCGCGGACGCGGCGTTCGATCCGCGCGACGCCCTCGCCGGCGCCACGGCCGGCGTGCGCCTCGTCGAGCCGGCGCGCGGGCCGTTCACGGTGGCGTTGGCGTTCGACGCCGTCGCGACCGGCGACGGCCCGACCGGGTTCGCGCTGTCGCTCGACCCCACCCTCGTCTCCGACGCGGTCCTCGAGGCGCCTCGCCCCGACGGGCGCGGGACCGTGACGCGCCCCCCGACCGACGGTGAACTCGCGGCGCTCGTGACGACCGGTCGGCTCGATCCGACCGGCGCCGCGACCGGCGCGGACGCCGCCTCGAGCGTCGCGACGACGGTGCTGGACAACGCCGTCTCGCTGTTGCTGCTCGACGGGCTCCAGGACGCCTTCGGGGAGGCGTTGGGGGTGGACCGGGTCCGCATCCGGACGTCGTCCGTCGGCCGCGCGCTCGGCGAGGACGCCGACCCGTTCGGCGTGTCGCTGGAGGTGGGGGGGTACCTCGGGGAGGGGGTGTTCGCCAGCTACGAGGTGGGTCGCTTCGCGGGCACCGCCGGGGAGGCGCTCGCGAACCGCTTGGCCGTCACGTACGACCTCGGCCCCGTCGCGCTCGACCTCTCGACGCGCCTCGCGTTCCCCGGTCCCGGGGAGGGCGACCCCGACCAGCGGGTCGGCGCCGCGGTCCGCTACGAGGTCGCCCCCGGCCTGGCGGTCGAAGGGGGCGCCTCGCTCGGGAGTTTCGAGAGCGAGGCGCGGTTCGGCGTGACGGTGCGGTGGTGAGCGCGGACGCAGCGGCGTCCGGCGCGGCGCGAGGGCGTCCGCGCCCCGCCGCGCGCCTCAGGAACCGCCGGCGCGCGCGTCCAGCAGGACGTCGAGGGCGGTGCGCAACGCCGGGTCGTTGGCGACGTCGACCATCGCTTCGCCCTGCACCGGACTGATCTCGGGCCGCGGGACCGACGTCACGAGCTCGAATTCGCCGTCGTCGTTCGCCACGGCGTTCCCGAGGACCTCCCCGTCGACGACGATCTCGATCGTTTGGCCGGGGTCGGCGCCGCCCCCCTCGAGGCTGAGGGTGTTCGGGAAGCGCTTGTCGATCGCGCGGACGTCCGGTTCGATGCCCTGCTGCGCGATCGTCTCGCGCGCCGGCGTCAACCACTCGAAGGCCGTGAACGCCAGCTGGCCGCCGTCGGCAAGCGACGTGACGCTCTGCGCGACGCCCTTGCCGAACGTCGGCTCGCCCACCACGAGGGCGCGCCCGTTCTCCTGCAGGGCGCCGGCGACGATCTCCGACGCGGACGCGGAGTTGTCGTTGACGAGGACGACCATGGGCAGGTCGACGCCGTCGGGGTCGGCGCTGGCGATGCGTTGCGTCACGCCGCGCGCCCGCTGGAAGACGATGTCGCCCTCGCGGAGGAACTCGTCGGCGACGAGGATGCCTTGCGTCAGCAGGCCACCGGGGTTGTCGCGCAGGTCCAGGACGAGCGCTTCGGCGCCCTGCATCTGCAGGTCCGAGAGCTGCTCGACGAGTTGGTCGTGAACGCGCTGGCTCCCGAACTGCCGGATCGTGAGGTAGCCGACGTCGTTCTCCAGCATCGTGCTCGCGACGTCGACGATTTCGATGGTGTCGCGCCGGATCGAGAACGTGACGGGCTCCGCGGCACCGGGACGCCGCATCGTGAGATCCACGACGGTGCCGCGGGGGCCGCGCACGAGGTCGACGACGTCGCTCGTAGTGGCCTTCTCGACGTCGGTGCCGTCGACCTCCAGGAAGATGTCGCCCCGCTGGACCCCGGCCTGCGACGCCGGACCGCCCTCGTACACCTGCAGGATCTCGACCCCTTCGCCGGTCGTGCGGTTGACGGTCGTCAAGACCGCGCCGATCCCCTCGAACGATCCGGTCCGGTCCTGCGCCTCGCGTTCCGCGCTGCGCGGCTCGAGGTAGTACGAGAACGGGTCGTCCAACGCCCCGATCATCCCCTCGATCGCGCCGCGCAGGATCGCCTCGTCGTCGACGTCCTCCAGGTAGTTGGACTTCAGCGCGCCGTACGTCTGTACGAGCGCCTGGCCGGTCGGGTCGTCCAGCATCTCCCCGCCGAAGTCGCGCCCGAACTGCGCCAGGCCGACCGCGACGAGGGTGGACGCCACGACGACGGTGGCGACGATCCGCCGATTCATGCCCGCTCCTCGCATCGCATCATGAGCGCGACGCTACCGCATTCGGTGGCGGCGGAACGGTAAGCGTGCCGACGGGTCCGCGGGTAGACTCGTCCCGATGCGCATCGTGTTCGCCGCCAGCGAGGTCTACCCGTACGCCAAGACCGGGGGGCTCGCCGACGTCGTCGGGGCCCTCGCGCGCGCGCTGGTGCGCGCGGGCCACGAGGTGCTGGTCGTGGCGCCCTGGTACCGCACCCTCCGCGCGGACCCACCCCCGTTGTGGATCGGGGACGTCGACGTTCCCTACGACGGCGGCGTCGAGCCGGCGGGCGTGGGAACGCTCGAGGCGGACGGCGTCCGCTTCGCGTTCGTCGGTCACCCCGACTTCGCGCGCGACGCCCTCTACGGGTACGCCGACGACGTCGCGCGCTTCGCGCGCTTCGCGCGGGCGGTGCCCCCCGTCGCGGAACGCGTCGGCCTGCACCCCGACGTACTGCACGTCCACGACTGGCAGGCGGCGTTCCTCCTGCCGGTCGTCGCGCACGGCTTCCACCTCCCCCCCGGCTGGCCTCGCGTCGCCGGCGTCCTCACCATCCACAACGTCCAGCACCAGGGGGTCGGCGACCTGGACGACGTCATCCACCGCCTGCGCCTCCCGCGTTCCGTGCGCGCGAGCGGCCTGCAGCACTTCGGGGCGGCGAACGCCCTGCAGGGCGGCATCGCCTTCGCGACGCGCGTCACGACCGTCTCGCCGACGTACGCCGACGAGATCACGACGCCGGCCCACGGGTTCGGGCTGGACGGCACGCTCCGGCACGAACGCGGGAAGCTGCGCGGCATCCTCAACGGCATCGACGTCGACGTGTGGAACCCGGCGACCGACCCGCACCTCGCGGTCCGCTACGACGCGACCGACCCCTCGCAGAAGGCGGCGAACGCCGCCACCCTGCGGCGCGAGCTGGGGCTCGACGCCGGCGGTCCGCTGTTGGCGACGGTGTCGCGCTTCGCGGAGCAGAAGGGCATCGACCTATTGCTGGAGGCGATCCCGGCGCTCCGGGCGCAGGGCTGGCGCCTGGCGCTGCTCGGCGCGGGCGACGCCCCCCTCGAGGCCGCCGCGCGCGCTGCGGCGGACGCCGACCCGGGCGGCGTCGCGGTCCGCGTGGGCGTCGACGAGGAGCTCGCGCACCGCCTGTACGCCGGGGCGGACGCCTTCGCGATCCCCAGCCGCTTCGAACCGTGCGGCCTGACGCAGATGATCGCGATGCGCTACGGCACCCTCCCCATCGCCCGCGCGACCGGCGGGTTGCGCGACACGATCCGCGACGGCGTCACCGGGCGCCTGTTCGAGGCCGCCACCGCCGAGGCGCTCGTGGCGGCGGCCGGGGACGTCCGGGCGCGCCTGGAGGACGGGTCGGCCGACGCCATGCGCGCGACCGCGATGCGGGAGCGCTTCGATTGGGGCGCCTCCGCCGACGCCTACGACGCCGTCTATCGGGAGGCGCACGGCGCCTCGGAACGGGAGTTCACGTGAGCGACGACCCCACCCTCGACACCGGCTGGCGCGACCGCCTCGCGGCGGGCGACGTCGAGGCGGCCCTGCAACGCTACGACGTCGCCCTCCGCGAAGGCCTGGAGCACGACCGCGCCGTTCGGGAGGGGTTGGCGACGCTGGCGCGCTGGCGGGCGGCGATGCACGAGAAGGCCTGGACGGTGGCGGAACGCGACGTCGCGCGCAGCCTCGGCGACGCGGACGACGACGCGGACGGGGAGGGCGACGCGTCGCCGGCGGAGGGCGCGGCCGAGGTCGGCGGCGTCGCGCTGGCCGCGGCGGGGGCCGCGGTCCGGGGGCTCGCGCGGTCGGGCGCCGCGCTCGATGCGCGCGACCTCGACGCGGCCGACGCCGCCCTCGCCGCCCTCGCGGAGGACGCCGCACCGTTCGACGGCGAACGCCTCGCGCAGGTCGGGTCGGTGGCGTTGCTCCGCGGCGAGGAGGACGCCGCCCGCGCCGCGCTCGAGGCCGCCCTGACGCACGACCCGCGGCACCTGCGGGCCATGACGAACCTCGGCAACCTCGACCTCGAGGCGGGCGACGTCGACGGCGCGATCGCGCGCTACGAGACGGTGCTGGCGATCGACGACGGGTACGCCCGCGCGCTGCACAACCTGGGGGTCGCGTACCGGCGGCGGGGGGAGGTGGGGCGCAGCGTCCAGGCGTTGCGGCGGGCGCAACGCCTGGAACGCAAGCGCGATACCGACGCCGCCCGCCGCGACGTCCGCGCCCGCCGGGAGGCGGGCGGGGACCGCCGCCGTTGGTGGATCCCGGTCGTGCTCGTCGGGGCGTTGGCCTGGTGGCTCCTACGCTGAGGCGTCCGGGGGTGCGCTACTCCACCGTGACGCTCTTCGCCAAGTTCCGCGGCTGATCGACGTCGCGCCCCAACCGCACCGCCGTCTCGTACGCCAGCAGCTGCATGGGGATCGCCAGCAAGAGCGGCGACAACGCGTCGGGGACGCGCGGGGTCCACAACACCCGGTCGGCGTGCCCGTCGATCGTGGCGTCCCCGTCGCTGGCGAGGGCCAGCACCCGCCCGTCGCGCGCGCGGACCTCCTGCAGGTTCGATCGCGTCTTGGCGTGCAGCGGACCCTCCGGCGCGAGGGCGACGACGGGGACGGTGGCGTCGATCAGCGCGATCGGGCCGTGCTTCATTTCGCCGGTCGGGTACGCCTCGGCGTGGAGGTAACTGATCTCCTTGAGTTTCAACGCCCCCTCGTAGGCCGACGCGACGTTCGTGCCGCGCCCGAGGTACAGGACGCTGCGCGCCCCGTCGAGGTCCGCGGCGGCGGCGCGGACGGCGTCCCGCCGCGCGAGCGCCTCCTCGAGGCGGGAGGGGAGCGCGCGGAGCTCCGTCGTCCAGTCGGCGACGGCGGCGTCGTCCAGGACGCCGCGCGCGTGCCCCATCTGCAGGGCGAGGAGCACGAACCGGGTTGCCATCGCCAGGTACGCCTTGGTGCTGGCCACGCCGATCTCGGGGCCCGCCCGGAGGAGGGCGACGTCGTCGACCTCCCGCGCGATGGACGACCCGCGGACGTTCACGAACGCCGCGCGGCGCGCCCCGGCGCGGCCCGCCTCGCGGAGCGCTTCGAGGGTGTCGATCGTCTCCCCCGATTGACTGACGGCCACGACGAGCGTGTCGGGCCCGACGACGGGATCGCGGTAGCGGAACTCGCTGGCGACCTCGACGTGGGCGGGGATGCGCGCGAACCGTTCGATCCAGGCCGCCCCGAGCCGTCCGGCGTAGGCGGCGGTCCCGGCGGCGACGACGACGACGCGGTCGACGCTCGCGAGGTCGACCCGCAACCCCAGGTCGATGCCGCCGCCCGGGAGGAGGGCGTCCTGGAGGACGTTCCGTACGACGGTGGGTTGCTCGAAGATCTCCTTGAGCATGAAGTGCGGCCAGCCGCCCTTCTCCGCGGCGTCGGCCTCCCAGGGGATCGCCTCCTCGCGCAGGTCGGTGGGGTGGCCGGCGTCGTCGAACACCGTCACCGCGTCCGGGCCGACGACGGCGGTCTCGCCGTCGCGGAGGTACACGACGCATTTCGTGTACGGCAACAACGCCGCGACGTCGCTGGCGACGAACCGTTCCCCGTCCCCCAGCCCGATCACCAGGGGGCTGGTGCGGCGCGCGACGACGAGTTCGGGGCGGTCGGCGTGCGCCACCACCAGCGCCCAGGCGCCCTCGAGGCGGGCGGTGGCGGCCCGGACCGCGGCGTGCAGGTCGCCGTCGTCGAGGCTCTCGATCAGGTGCGCGACGGTTTCGCTGTCGGTGTCGCTCGCGAAGCGGTGCCCCGCCGCCTCGAGCTCGGCGCGGAGCGCGGCGTGGTTCTCGATGATGCCGTTGTGCACGAGGGCGATGCGGCCGTCCTCGGTGGCGTGGGGGTGGGCGTTGGCGTCGGTCGGGGGGCCGTGCGTCGCCCAGCGGGTGTGCCCGAGGGCGCGACGGCCGGGGAGCGGGTGGTCGGTCGCGGCGTCGCTCAGGACCGCCAACTTGCCGGCACGCTTGAGGGCGTGCGCGGCGCCGTCCTCGAACGTGACGATGCCGGCGGAGTCGTACCCGCGGTACTCGAGGCGACGGAGGCCGTCGAGGACGATGGGGGCCGCGTCGCGCGGCCCGACGTAACACGCGATTCCGCACATGGAATGCGCCTCCTCGTGGGGGAGCAGGGGTGGAGATGGGGGCGGGCTCCGGAGGGTCGGTCCGGCGGGTCGGGGGATCCTGGGTCCGTGCGCGAGCGAGGGATCCGTCTCGGGAGGGGCCCGCAGACGACTTCGCGTTTTCGGCGGGACGCCTCGCGGCGTCCGCCCGTCCTCCACCCCGCCGCCCTGCGGCGGGCGGAGGCCCTCCACCTCGTCACCGGCGCGACCGCGTGCGGTCGGACCGGGCTTGCGCTACCTCGCGTCGGTCGAGCTCGACCGGTCACCTCCCTCCGGCCGCCAAGGGGTGTCCCCCACCCACGCGGCGTGCAGCGCACGCGCAATCGGGGACGGCGCGTCGCCTGCGGCGGCGAGCAGCGGCGCGAACACGATGTCACGCCCCACGCCCGTCGTCCAGGCCTCCGCCAACCGCCCGCCGGTCGCCCGGTCGAGGCGGGGGGCGGGGTACACGACGACGTCGGGATCGAAGGCGCTACGCGCCGCCGGGTACGCCGTCGCGACGCTCACGACGAACGCCACCCCGAGGAGCGCGCCCCCCACCGCCCCCCAGGCCCGCTTCGCGCGACGCCCCGCACGACGCCGCGCGGAGCGCCGGCCGGCGGCGAGCGCCGCGGAGGCCGCCAGCAGCGCGGCGAGGCCGGTGGCCGCGAGCGCGGAGACCTGCGCGAGGCGCACGAGGGGCGCGAGGGCGAGGACCGCCACGAGCGCGTGGAGGGCGCCGACCCGCCCGTGGGTCGCCGCGAGGGCGACCAGGAGGCCGGCAGCCCCGGCGAGAGCGACGTCGATCGCGTTCACGCGGGGAAGCGTACCGCCTAGCCCTGGCGGATGGAATGCCCGGCCGCTTCGACGGCGGCGATCACGGCGGCGAGGTCGGCGTCGACCTCCTCGTCGCGGAGCGCGCGGTCGGGGTGGCGCCACCGCATGCGGATCGCGACGCTCCGTCGGTCCTCGGGGAGGGGCGCGCCGGCGTAGACGTCGAACGGGAACACCTCCACGAGCCGTTCGCCTCCCGCGCCCCACACGAGGGCCGCCAGGTCGGCGTAGGCGACGTCGTCGGGCGCGACGATCGCCAGGTCGCGTTCGGCGTACGGCTGGCGGGCGACGTCCCCGACCGCGAGGCGGCGGGCGTCGAGCGGCAGGTCGAGTTCCGCGACGAAGGCGCCGTCGAGGCCGTACGCGTCGGCGACCTCGGGGTGGACCCGCCCGGCGAAACCGACGTCGACGCCGTTCCACAGGACGCGGGCCGCGACGCCGGGGTGCAGCATCGGGACGCCCTCGGGGTCGGCGGGACGCAGCGCCAGGTCGGCGCGGCGGCGGGCCGCCAACCGTTCGAGGAGGGCCGCGACGTGCGGCCACGCGACCGGGACGTCGGGCGTGAGGCCGTCGCGTTCGTGCGCGCCGGCGCGAAGCCACGCGACGCGTTCGCGTTCCGGCTCGAGGAACACCCGGCCCACCTCGAACAACGCGAGCGACGCGACCTGCGGGTTCTGCCCGGCGGCGTCCAGCAGGCCCGGGTACAGCGCGGTGCGGAGGCGGCTGCGTTCGATCCCCTGCGGGTTGGCGAGCGCGACGGTGGCTTCGGGCGCCCGGGCGCGGGCGAGCGCCTCGTCGCCGGTGAAGACGTAGTGAATGACCTCGTGGAACCCTTCGTGCGCGAGTTCCTCGCGCAGGGCGCGGTGGGTGGGGTCGGTCCGGCGGGGCGTGAAGGCGAGGTCGGGGCGGGTCGCGCCGATGTGCTCGTAGCCGTGCAGGCGCCCGACCTCCTCGACGAGGTCCTCCTCGATCGAAAGATCGAAACGCCAGGTGGGGGGCGTGACGCGCCACGCGTCGGGCGCGTCGGGTTCGACGGTGCACCCGAGCGCCTCGAGGTACCCGCGTTGCACGTCGGTCGGCACGTCGAACGCCATCAGGAACCCGACGCGGGAGGGCCGGAACGCGATGGCGGCGGGGGTCGGGGGGCCCCCGACGCGGCTGAGGGCGGGGTGGACGGTCCCGCCGGCCACCTCGACGATGCGGCGCGCGGCGTACGCCGCGGCGAGCGGCGGGAGGGCCGGGTCGACGCCCCGCTCGAAGCGCAGGTGCGCGTCGGTGTGCAGGCCGTGCCGTTTCGCGCTGGCGCGGATCCGCACCGGATCGAAGTGGGCGACCTCGAGCGCCACGGAGGCGGTGTCGTCGCGGACGCTGTCGTGCAGGCCACCCATGACGCCGGCCAGGCCGACGGGGGTGGAGCCGCCGTCCCCGTCGGGCGTGGCGATGACGAGGTCGGCGGGATCCAGCGCGTACGTCTCGCCGTCGAGCAGGTCGACGGTCTCGCCGGCACGGGCGCTGCGGACCTCGAGGACGCCGCCCTCGAGCACCCGCCGGTCGTAGGCGTGCGACGGCTGCCCCAGCTCGTGCGTGACGTAGTTCGTGACGTCGACGACGTTGCTGCGGGGGCGGAGCCCGAGCGCCGCCAGGCGGTGCTGCAGCCACACGGGGCTGGGGCCCACCCGAACGCCGTCGATGCGCTGGAGCGCCACGTGCGGTGCGGCGGCGAGGTCCTCGACGACGACCTCGAGCCCGTCGTCGTCCGTGGCGTCACCGGGCGCGTCGCCCGCGGCGGGGTGCGCGACGTCCCGACCGAGTTTCGCGGCGAGGTCGCGGGCCACGCCGAGCAGCCCGAAGGCGTCGGCGCGGTTGGGGGTGAGCTCCAATTCGAACACGGTCTCCGCCGGCCAGGCCTCCGCCAGGGACGCGCCGAGCGGGAGGTCGTCCGCGAACGCCGCGAGGCCCCGCGCGTCGTCGTACGCACCGATCTCGCGGGGGCTGCAGAGCATCCCCTCGCTGCGGACGCCGCGCAGGTCGCGCGCCTCGACGGTGAGGTCGACCGCGGGGAGGTACGTTCCGGGCGTCGCGAACGCCGTGCGGAGGCCGACGGAGGTGTTCGGCGCGCCGGAGACGACCGTCCGCCGTCCCGACCCGTCGTCGACGACGGCGCGGACCAGGTGGTCGCTGCCCTCGAGGGGGGCGGCCTCCACGATCTCGGCCAGCACCACCCCACCGGGGACGGCGGGGCGTTCGTGGACCTGCTCGACGGCGAGCCCGAGCCCGTCGAGGAGGTCGACGACCGTCTCGGTGGCCGGCAGCGGCCCGACGAGCGCCTCGAGCCACGTCCGCGGGACGTTCACAACGCCCCTCGGAACTGATCCAGGACGCGCAGGTCGCTCTGGTAGAACCAGCGGATGTCGGGCACGCCGTAGGGCACCATGGCGAGGCGTTCGATGCCGAACCCGAACGCGAAGCCGGTGACGCCCTCGTAGCCGGCGGCGGCGAAGACGTTGGGGTGGACCATGCCGCAGCCGCCCAACTCGAGCCACTCGTCGCGACCGGTCTTGGGGTGCGTCCAGCGGATGGCGAACTCCGCGCCGGGCTCGACGAAGGGGAAGAACGTCGGTTGCAGGCGGGTCCGCGTGCCCTCCCCGAAGAGCGCGTCCGCCATCTCCTGGATGGCGCCGCGCAGGTCCGCCATCGTGATGCGCTCCCCGACGACGAGCGCCTCCAACTGGTGGAACTGCGCTTCGTGGGTGGCGTCGACCGCTTCGTTGCGGAAGACCTTGCCGGGCACGACGACCTTGAACGGCGGTGCGTGGGTCTCCATGTAGCGCACCTGCATCGGGCTGGTGTGCGTCCGCAGGAGCCGCCCGTCGGTCGTCCAGAAGGTGTCCTGCTCGTCGCGGGCGGGGTGCTCGGGCGGGAAGTTGAGCGCCCCGAAGTTGTAGTGGTCGGTCTCGAGTTCGGGGCCGGTGACGACCTCGTACCCGAGGCCGGCGAACACGTCGAGAAGGTGGTGCGTCACCTTCGTGAGGAGGTGCAGGCCGCCGGCCGGTCCACCGCGCCCCGGGAGGGTCACGTCGACGCGTTCGGCGGCGAGCCGCTGCGCGAGTTCGGCGCGGTGGATCGTCTCGCGGCGCGCCTCGATCGCCGCTTCGATCGCCTCCTTCACGGCGTGGATCCGGCGTCCCGCTTCGCGCCGTTCGTCGCTCGGCAGCGCCCCGAGGCCTTTGAGTTCCTGCGTGATGCGGCCCTTCTTGCCGAGCCACTTGACGCGGACCTCCTGCAGGGCGCGGAGATCTTCGGCGGCGTCGACGTCGGCGCGTGCCTCCTCGTGCATCGTCCCTCCTCCCGCGCCGCACCGGACGGTGGGGCGCCCACGAAAACGCCGCCGACGCGGTCGGCGGCCGGGCGGCGCGTCGCGGCGCGCCGGTCTAGGTCACGAACCCGGCGACGTCCAGGGGGCTCGTCCTCGTCACGCCACGGACGGTACCGCCGGGTCCGGACGGCGTCAACCGCCGTCCTCGCCCGACGCGCGGGCCTCGAGCCAGGCCTCCTCGGCGTCGAAGACGTCGCAGTACCACCGGCCCCGGTAGGGCAGCGGGTCCGCCATGAGGTCGGCCGGGAGGCGTCCCGCCGGCCACGCCTTGGCGGCCTCCTCGTCGGCGAACGGCCCCACGAGCGCCACCTCGCCCGCCCACGCGTCGGGCGGGATGGGGCGCATCAACTCCCGCCGTTCGCCGTGCGGATCGCGCACCGTGCGGTAGTACGCGAGGTCGTCGACGTCGGGTCGGGCGACCAGGTCGGCGGCGGCGTCGTCGAACGCCGCGAGGGCGGCGGCGTCCAGCGGCGGGAACGCCAACAGGCGCTCGGCGGGCGTCCCGGGGACGCGGAAGATGCGCGCACCGTCCGCGACGCGCCACGCGAGGTCGGCGGCGGCGTCGGCCAGCTCCGGCGAGACGCGCACGAGCTCTTCGGCGTTGAGGATGCGGTACTCGTCGGGGCGCTCCCGCTTGAGGCGGTCGAGGTCGAGGCCGGCGGCGTCCGCGCGGGCGCGGGCGGTGCGGCTGGGTAGGTGCCCGCGCAGGTCCGCGGGGACCGACGCGTCGGACGGCTCGCCGGTCACCGGACCCTCCCGACCTCCGGTGCGCCCCGGACGGCGGCGTCGGGCTCGCCCCCTCGCTCGTCGGGGGGCGCGGGGGCGGGCTCGCGGGCGGGGGCTGCGTCGCGCCACGCGGCCTCGAACCGGTCGGGCAGGTCGGGCAGCGCGAGGACGTCGGCGAGGGCGTGCATGAAGCGGCGGTAGTGCTCGACGCGGGCGTTCTCCCCCATCAGCCCGAGCCGCCAGATGAGGCCGGCGGTGGGGCCGAGCCCACCGGTCATCGCCACCGCGTGCCGTTCGCGCATCGCGCGGCGCACCGCGGCGTCGTCCAGCCCGTCGGGCAGCGTGACCGCCAACACGGTCGGGAGCCGCCAGGCGGCGTCGACGGCGGCGGCGAAGCCGTGCGGTTCGAGGGTCGCGAGGATCGCGGCGTCGAGGCGGCGGACGCGTTCGGCGCGCGACGCGAACCCCTCGTCGAGGGCGGCGCGGATCGCTTCGCCGGTCGCCCAGTGCAGGTGCACGGGGACGGTGTGGTGGTAGCTGCGGGGCCCGTCGGGATCCCAGTAGGCGCGCATGCCGACCGCGTCGGCGTACCAGCTCGCGACGGGCACGTCGCGCGCCTCGATGCGCGCCATCGCGCGGGCGCTGTAGACGACCGGCGCGACGCCGGGCGGTGCGGAAAGGCACTTCTGCGACCCGGTGTAGGCGTAATCGACGCCCCACGCCGCCATCTCGAAGTCGGTCATGCCGACGGTCGTGACCGCGTCGACGCTGAACAGCACGTCGCTGCCGCGGATCCCTTCGGCGATCTCGGGGACGGGGTTGACGACGCCGGTGCTGGTTTCGCCGTGCACGACGGCGAGCACCTGCGGCGCCAGCGCGTGCGTCGCGGCGACGACCTCCGCGGCGTCGAGCGGCTGGCCGAGGGGGGCGCGGACGACGTGCACGTCCGCCCCGAGGCGGCGTCCCATCTCCACCATGCGTTCGCCGAACACGCCGTTCGCGGCGACCAACAGCCGGTCGCCGGGCTCGAGCAGGTTCGCGAGGCCGGTCTCCATCCCGAGCGACCCGGTGCCCGACAGGAGGCTGGCGAAGGCGTCGTCGTCGGCGCGGTAGAGGGTCTTGAGGTCGCGGACGATCGCGTCGTTGTAGGCGAAGACGTCGGGATCCATGTGTCCGCGCATCGGCCAATGGAACGCCGCGAGGGCGCGCGGGTGGATCGGGGTGGGACCGGGCGTGAGCAGCAGCACCTCGCCGTCGGGTCGCATCGTGCCTCCAGACCGCCGCGGCGTGCGGGCCCGAACCTGCGTCGGAACGACGTCGTTCGCGTCGGCCGCACAAAAAAACGACCCGCCACGAGGGGGGTCATCGATTCGGCGACGCGCGAAACCGGTGCGCGTCGCTCAGTCGGTAGCTCGGGCCGCCGCGGACATGAGGGGAGGGTACCGCCCGCGCGGGGTCGTGTAAAGGCCGCGCGGTGCGCGCCGGCCTTGTGCCGCGCCGGCGGCGCGCGCTACACTCACGGGTGGTCGCTGCGGTTGGCGCCGGAGGGTGGGTTTTCGGACCCGCCTTTTTTCACGCCGGCCGAGCGGCGCAGCAAGGGAGGTCGCGTGGAACGCCACGGTGCGACGGAGCTGCTCGACGCCGCCAACGGCGTGCTCGAGCCCCTCGGGTACGAGGTGCTCGAGGTGACGGTGTCGCGCAAGGGGCGCACCCCGCGCCTGCTGGTGCGCATCGACCGCACCGACGAAGCGGCCGTCACGGTCGACGACGTCCGCATCGCCAGCGAGGCGTTCGGGCTGGAGCTCGACCGGTTGGATCCGTTCGAGGGGCGCTACGCCCTCGAGGTCGAGTCGCCCGGCGCGACCCGGCCACTGCGCACGGCGCGGCACTTCGCGCGGTTCCACGACCTCGCGGTCGACGTGCGGACCCGCGACGCTCGGATGCGCGCCGTGATTCGCGCCGTCGAGGGCGACCGCGTGACCTTCGAGCGCGACGGCGAGCGATTCGGTCTCGACGTCGCCGACATTCAGGACGCCCGGCTCGCGGAATGGCCCGACGAACCGCGTTGAGACAACCGAATAGGAGACGACCATGAACAAGGAATTCATCGACGCGCTGAACATGATGGCGGCGGAACGCAACCTCGACAAGGAGCAGCTGCTCCTCAGTTTCGAGGAGGCGCTCGAGCACGCCTTCGAACGCAACGTCATGCCGGGACGCCGGATCGAGGTGGACGTCGACCCGGAGTCGGGCGACATGGAGGTCCTCGAGATCCGCAAGGTCGTCGCGGAACCCAACGAGGACGAGGAGGAACGCGAGAAGGAGATCCTGCTCGACGACGCCCTGGAGCTCGATCCCGGCGTCGAGGTGGGGATGGAGATGGAGTTCCCCGTCGACCCCGAGACGTTCACGCGCATCGCGGTGCAGACGTCGAAGCAGATGATCACGCAGAAGATCCGCGAGGCGGAACGGACCCTCGTGTACGAGGAGTACAAGGACCGCGCCGGCGAGATCGTCACCGGCGTCGTCGCCCGCGTCGACAACAAGCGCAACGTGTTCGTCGATCTCGGCAAGGGCGAAGCGATCATGCCGCCCCGCGAACAGATTCAGGGCGAACGCTACATGGTCGGGATGCGCGTCAAGGTCTACGTCGCCAGCGTCGAGCTGGGGACGCGCGGGCCCAGCATCCTGGTCTCCCGCGCGGCGGGGGAGCTGCTGACGTACCTGATGAAGCAGGAGATCCCCGAGGTCGCCGACGGCACGGTGGAGCTCAAGGCGGTCGCGCGCGAAGCGGGCGCCCGCAGCAAGGTGGCGGTGACGAGCACCAGCCCGAACGTCGATCCGATCGGCGCCTGCATCGGGCACCGCGGCAGCCGCATCCAGGCGGTCACGTCGGAGCTGCAGCGCGAACGCGTCGACATCATCACGTGGGACCCCAACCCGCGCGAGTTCATCCGCAACGCCCTCTCCCCCGCCAAGGTCGGGACGATCGAGGTGGACGCCGACGCGATGCAGGCGACCGTGCAGGTGCCCGACGACCAACTGTCGCTCGCGATCGGCAAGGGCGGACAGAACGTGCGTCTCGCGGTGAAGCTCACCGGCTACAAGATCGACCTCGAGGCGTCGGAGACCGCCAGCGACCTCGACGCCGCCATGCAGGCCGCAGCGACGAAGATGGACGACCCGTTCGCGAAGCAGGAGGGCACCTCCCGCGCGGCGTTCGACGCGCTGTTCGGCGCGGAGGGCGAGGACGCCCCGGTCGACCCCGACGCCGCCGCCTCGCGCGAGGAGGCGGCGCGCGGCGAGGAACCCGTCGGCGCCGACGCGGAAGCGGACGCGGCGGGCGAAGCCGCGACCGAAGCGGCGTTCGAGGCGGCGGTCGACGGCGACGCCGCACCGACCGAGGAC
>JAVLCF010000036.1:0-10478 GCA_031581195.1 Trueperaceae bacterium
CAACTCACCGTCCCCTTCGGGTGCGCTCCGGGCCGCACCTCGGGGGTCGTCCCGTTCGGGGCGGGTGAACACCTCGCGGCCCCCGACGAACGTCCGCACCGGCCAGCCGCGCAGGCTCTCGCCGTCCCACGGGCCGAACGCCGCCTTGCTCGCGAAGGTCGTCGGGTCCACCGGGCGCGGCGTCGTGAGGTCCAGCAGCACCACGTCGGCGGGCGCCCCGACCGCGAGGCTCGGGGCGGGACGCCCGAGCACCCGCGCGGGCCCGTCCTGCAGCAACGCCAACAGGCGCGCCAACGGCCAGGCGCCGGACGCGACGAACCGCTCGTACAGCAGCGGGACCGCCACCTCGAGGTTGGCGATCCCGAACGGGGCGGTCAGGAGGTCGCGCCGCTTCTCGCTGCGCGTGTGCGGCGCGTGGTCGGTGCCGATGCAATCCACTAGGCCGCTCTCGACGCCCTCCCGCAACGCCGCGACGTCGTCGGGCGTGCGTAGCGGCGGCGCGACCTTGTAGATGGGGTCGAACGACGCGAGCGCCTCGTGATCGAGGGTCAGGTGGTGCGGCGTCACCTCGCACGTGACCGGCGCGCCGCGCGCCTTGAAGAACGCGATCACCTCGAGCGCCGCGCGGGTCGTGACGTGCGCGACGTGGACGTGCGCCCCCGTCAGGCGCGCGATCTCCGCGTCGCGGTACGTCATGATCGCCTCCGCCGCGGCGGGGTTGCCGGGCAGCCCCAACCGTTCGCTGACCTCGCCCTCGTGCATCACGCCGTCCGCGCGCAGGGCGGGGTCCTCGGAGTGCGTCTGGATGGGGACGTCCAGGGCCGCCGCCCACTCCGCGGCGCGGCGCATGACCTCCGCGTTCGCGACGGGGATGCCGTCGTCGGTCAACAGCGCCGCGCCCGCCTCGACGAGGCCGGCGGCGTCGGTCAGGTGCGTCCCACCGAGCCCGACCGTCAACGCGGCGGCGGGCAGGAGGCGGGCGCCGGGGAGGGCGGCGGCGCGCTCGTGGAGCGAGCGCACCAGGTCGGGGTCGTCGATCACCGGGTCGGTGTTCGCCATCGAGACGACGGTGCCGTACCCGCCGGCCGCGGCGGCGGCGAGGCCGGAGGCGAGGTCCTCCTTCGCCTCGAAGCCGGGGTCGCGCAGGTGGACGTGGGGGTCGACGAAGGCGGGGGTGCCCACCAGGCCGGTCGCGTCGATCTCGCGGTCGACGGGACCTTCGGGGGTGGGGCCCTCGATGCGGCCGCCGGCCAGGACGAGGTCGTGGACCCCCTCGTCGGCGTGCGCCGTCCGCCAGTGGGCGCCGCGCAGCCGGATGCGTTCCTCGGGGGCGTTCATGCGGCCTCCTTTCCGACGAGCAGGTGGTAGAGGACCGCCATGCGGACCGGGAGGCCGGCCGCGACCTGGGCGGTGACGAGGGAGCGGGGCCCGTCGGCGACCGCGCCCTCGATCTCGACGTCGCGGTTCATCGGGCCCGGATGCAGGACGAACGCGTTCGGGTCGGCCTGCGCGAGGCGGGCCGCATCCAGCCGGTAGCGGCGCGCGTACGCCGCGAGCGAGGGGATGCGCGCCGCGTCCATGCGTTCGCGTTGCAGGCGCAACGGCATGACGGCGTGGGCGCCGTCCAGCGCCCGCTCGACGTTCGGCTCGAGGCGGACCCCCGGGAGGGCCGCCAGGGCGGGGGGGAGGAGGGTCGGGGGGCCGCACAGGACGACCTCCGCCCCGAGCCGCGCCCAGAGCACCGCGTCGCTGCGCGCGACGCGGGAGTGCGCGACGTCGCCCAGGATCACCAGCTTCGTGCGGTCGAACGCCGCGCCGCCGGCCGCGCGGTAGGCGTAGGCGTCCAGCAGCGCCTGCGTGGGGTGGGCGCGGCGTCCGTCGCCGGCGTTGATCACCTTCGCGTCGGTCCAGCGCGCCACCTGGTGCGGCACGCCGGCGGCGGGGTGGCGCACGACGAAGGCGTCGACCTTCAGCGCCGCGAGGGTGGCGATGGTGTCGTACAGCGATTCACCCTTCGACAGCGACGTCCCGCCCTTCGCGAAGGTCAGGACGTCCGCCGACTGCGCGCGCGCCGCGCGCTCGAAGCTGAGGCGGGTGCGCGTCGAATCCTCGAAGAACGCCGTGGCGATCGTGAAGCCCTGCAGGGCGGGGACGCGCTTGACGGGCCGCTCCAGGACCTGCGCCATGACGTCGGCGGTGTCGAACAGCGCGTGGATGCGGGCCTCGTCGAGGTCGCCCTCGTCGCGCAGGTGCGCCAGGGGCGCGCTCACGCCGCCCCCTCCCCGCGGGCGTCGCCGTCGGGGCGTTCGTCGAGGACGACCTCGTCGACGCCGTCGGTCTCGGTCAGGCGGACCTTGACGACCTCGTCGCGGCGCGTGGGGACGTTCTTGCCGACGTAGTCCGCGCGGATCGGCAGTTCCCGGTGGCCGCGGTCGACGAGGACGGCGTACTGGATCACCGCGGGGCGGCCGAGGTCGACCAGGGCGTCCAGCGCCGCGCGGGCGGTGCGGCCGGTGTAGAGCACGTCGTCGCACACCACCAGCCGCAGGCCGGCGACGTCGAAGGGGACGTCGGTTCGCTTGACGACCGGCTGCAACGCGATTTCGGTGAGGTCGTCGCGGTAGAGGGTGATGTCGAGGTGCCCGACGGCGGGTCGGGCCGGCTCGAAGCTGGCGATGCGGTCCGCGAGGCGTTCGGCGATCGGGACGCCGCGCGTGTGGATCCCGACGAGCGCCAGGTCGTCGGCGCCCTTGGCGCGCTCGACGATCTCGTGCGCGATGCGGGTCAACGCCCGGTCGAGTTCGCGGGCGTCGAGCAGGGTGGCTTTCCCGCTCACGGCGTCGCCTGCGCCCCGTCCGCCCCGTCGGCGTCGCCCTCCGCGTCCTGCGTGGCGTCCTCCGCGTCGCCGCCGCCGCGGGGCAGGACGGCGTTCAGGAGCACGCCGACGAGGCCGGCGAGCCCGATGCCCTCGAGCCGGAGGTCGCCGACCTCGAGCAGCATGCCGCCCACCCCGAAGACCAGCACGACCGACGCGATCACCAGGTTGCGGGCCTCGTTCAGGTCGGTGCGGGCGCGCACGAGGGTGTTCATGCCGACGACGACGATGCCTCCGAACAGGAGCACGAGGATGCCGCCCATGACGGGGGCGGGGATCGTCTGCAGGAACGCGCCGAGCTTCCCGACGAACGCCAGCACGATCGCCGCGACCGCGGCGATCGTCATGACCGCCGGGTTGAACGCGCGGGTGAGCGCGACCGCGCCGGACACCTCGCTGTACGTCGTGTTCGGGGGGCCGCCGAGCATGCCGGCGACGCCGGTCGCGAGACCGTCGCCGAGCATCGTGCGGTCGACGCCGGGATCGGCGAGGTAGTCCTTGCCGGTCACGCTGCGGATCGCGAGGACGTCCCCGAAGTGCTCGATGGCCGGGGCGAGCGCGACCGGCAGGATGAACAGGATGGCGGGCAGGTGGAAGGTCGGCGTCACGAACGCCGGGACGGCGAGCCACGCCGCCTCGCGCATGGGGGTGAGGTCGACGAAGCCGAACGGGATCGCGACGACGTACCCGACGGCGATGCCGACCAGGATCGGGGTGAGGCGCAGCAGGCCGCGGCCGACGAGCGCGGTGGCGGCGGTCGCGGCGAGCGCGATCATCGCGACGGCGACCGCCGACCCGGCGTACGCGCCGTCCATGTTCACCGCCATGTCGATCGCGACCGGCGCGAGGGAGAGGCCGATCACCATGATGACGGGGCCGGTGACGATCGGGGGCAGGAGGCGCTCGAACGCCGCGACGCCGCGCGCGCGGATGAGGCCGGCGAGCGCGACGTACAACAACCCGGCCGCGACGAGTCCCGAGAGGGTCTCCGCGACGCCCCAGCGCTGCACGCCGATCTGGATCGGGGCGATGAAGGCGAAGCTCGAGGCCAGGAAGACCGGGACGCGTCCGCGGGTGACGAGCTGGAAGACGAGCGTCCCGGCGCCGGCGGTGAACAGCGCGACGTTCGGGTCGAGGCCGGTGAGGATCGGCACGAGCACCAGCGAGCCGAAGGCGACGAACAGCATCTGGATGCCGATGGGGATCGCCCGCGGATCGAAGCGGTACTCCGTCCGGGAGAGGAGGGCGCGCACGTCGTCGCGCCGGGTCGAGTCGGTCATGGGGTCCTCCTTCTGCCCTCGGAGGACGTGGCGAACGCCGCGCGCCGCCGGCCCCACGCGAACGCGCCGCCACGACGCAGGGGCGTCGGGCGGCGCGAGGGGGTCGGCGTCGGTCGTGCGGTCGGCACGTGGTCTCCTTTTCGGCCTCACGGGACCGGGTTAAAGGCAGGGGGAGGGTACCACGTCGGCGGGGGCGGGCGCCGCCCGGGCCGCGCCGGGGGCGCGTGGTAGCGTCCCCGCGCCGCGCGGCTGCGCGCGGGGGGCGCCCGCCCCGCAGGAGGGTGACGTGGAGGGACGCGACGCGACGTGGATGCCGGAGGGCTACGCGCGGCTCCGGAGGCTCGGGGCAGGGCAGACGTCGGTCGTGCACCTCGCCCGTCACGCCCGGTTCGGGGAGGTGGCGCTCAAACTGCCGCGCGACGACCTCCGCGACGACCCCACCCTCCGCCGCATGTTCGAGACCGAGGTCGTGCTCAGCATGCGCTTCGACCACCCGCACGTCGTGCGCGGCCTCGACGGCCGCTCGACCGGCCCGGGCGCCTACCTGGCGCTGGAGTACTGCGCCGGCGGGACGTTGGATCAGCACCTGTTGGAGCGCGGGCGCATGGGCATCGAGCGCGCGGTGCGGATCGTGGAGGACGTCGCGTCGGGCCTCGCGCACGTGCACGCCCGGCGGGTGGTGCACCGCGACGTCAAGCCCGCCAACGTCTTCCTCGACGACGCGGGCCGCGCGAAGCTCGGCGATTTCGGGACCGCCGCCTCGATCGGGGAGGTGGGGGACGCGCGGGTGGGGACGGCGTTCTACATGGCGCCGGAGATCTTCGAGGGGCGTCCGGCGACCGTCCGCAGCGACGTGTACGCGTTGGGCGTCGCGACGTACGAGGTCGTGACCGGCGAGCGTCCCTTCCAGGGGGCGCGCTACGAGGACCTCCTGCACGCCCACACGAGCGGCGTCCTGCGCGATCCGCGGGCGGTGCGCGACGGCGTGCCCGACGCCCTCGCGGAGCTCGTGCGCCGCGCGATGGCGCGGACGCCCGACGCCCGCTTCGAGGACGTCCCGGCGTTCCTCGCGGCGTTGCGGGCGGCGACCGGGCGGCCCGACCCGGAGGCTGCCGCCCCGCGTTTCGGGCGCGCCTCGCGCCGCCGCCCCGTCCCGGGGGGCGCGGAGGACGAAGATGCGGTGCAGGAGCGCTCGGACGACGGCGACGCGGCGCCGCGTCCGTGGTGGCGGCGGGGCTCCGGCGGGGAATCCTGAGCGCCGCACTACACGATGCGCCCGCGGCGGTCTGCTACACTCCAACTCGGAACGTTTCCGAAGACTGGGCGACCCGGTCCGGGGCTCCGGCGGCGTATCCTCCTGCGAATCCATTCCAACCCCACGAGGTGGCACCGTGAGCGACAACCGACTCGAGATCCGCAACCTGCACGCCCGCATCGCCGGGGGCGTCGACATCCTCAAGGGCGTCGACCTGACCGTCCCCGCCGGCGAGGTCCACGCCCTGATGGGCCAGAACGGCTCGGGCAAGTCGACCCTCGCGAAGGTGATGGCCGGCGACCCCGCCTACGAGATCACCGACGGCGACATCCTCATCGACGGCCAGTCGGTCCTCGAGATGGAGCCCGACGAGCGCGCCCGCACCGGCCTGTACCTGGCGTTCCAGTACCCCGTCGAGGTACCCGGCGTGTCGATCGCGAACTTCCTCCGCCTCGCGCTGAACGCGCGCCGCGAGGAGGACGACGAGATCGGCGTCATGGAGTTCTACACGAAGCTCCAGGCCGCCGTGAAGGAACTCGATTGGGACGAGTCGATCATCGAGCGCAACCTGCACGAGGGCTTCTCGGGCGGGGAGAAGAAGCGCAGCGAAATCCTGCAGCTGCTGGTCCTGGAACCCAAGTACGCGATCCTCGACGAGACCGACTCCGGCCTCGACGTCGACGCGCTCAAGGTCGTCGCGCACGGCGTGAACGCCGCGCGGGGCGACGCCTTTGGTGCGCTCGTCATCACGCACTACCAGCGGCTGCTGAACCACATCGTGCCCGACCGCGTGCACGTCATGGCGGAGGGCCGCGTGATCACCAGCGGCGACAAGGAGCTCGCCATGGAGCTCGACGGCAAGGGCTACGACTGGATCAAGAACGAGGTCGCGTCCGGCGCGGCGCCCGCCTGAGGCCCGCCCCGACCGACCGACGCCCCGTCCGTGCGGCCCCCGCACGCGTAAAGGAGGACTCCCGTGGCTGACGCCCCGATGCAGCACCCCGACGCCGACAAGCTCGTCGGCATGGAGCACGAGAAGCAGTACGACTTCCAGCTCCCCGAAGAGTACTTCTACAAGTCCGAGAAGGGCCTCACCCCCGAGGTCATCGAGAAGATCAGCGCCTTCAAGGGCGAACCGCAGTGGATGCTCGACTTCCGCCTCAAGTCGCTCGAGATCGCCATGAAGAAGGGCGCCCCGAAGTGGGGTCCCGACCTGTCGGGCCTGAACTTCGACGACATCTACTTCTACGTCCGCCCCAACGAGGAGCAGGGCACCACCAACTCGTGGGACGACATCCCCGAGGAGGTGCGCGCCACCTACCAGCGGCTCGGCATCCCCGAAGCGGAACAGAAGGTCCTCGCCGGCGTCGGCGCGCAGTACGAAAGCGAAATGGTCTACCACTCCCTCAAGGAGGAGTGGGAGAAGCAGGGCGTGATCTTCCTCGACACCGACACGGGACTGCAGGAACACGAGGAGCTCTTCAAGGAGTACTTCGCGACCGTCGTGCCGCCCAACGACAACTACTACGCCGCGGTCAACAGCGCCGTGTGGTCGGGCGGCTCGTTCGTCTACGTCCCGAAGGGCGTCGAGGTCGACGTGCCGCTGCAGGCGTACTTCCTGCTCAACGCGCAGAACATCGGGCAGTTCGAACGCACGTTGATCATTGTCGAGGAGGGCGCCAAGGCGCACTACATCGAGGGCTGCACCGCCCCGACGTACGCCTCCGACAGCTTCCACAGCGGCGTCATCGAGATCATCGCCAAGGACAACGCCAACGTCCGCTACTCGACCATCCAGAACTGGTCGCACAACGTCTACAACCTCGTGACGCAGCGCGCGATGGTGCACTCCGGCGCCAGCATGGGGTGGCTCGACGGCAACCTCGGCTCCAAGGTCACCATGAAGTACCCGAGCTGCTACCTGGTCGGGCCCGGCGCGCACGGCGAGGTGCTCTCCATCGCCTTCGCCGGCGACGGCCAGCACCAGGACGCCGGCGCGAAGGTCATCCACGCCGCCCCCAACACCAGCTCGAGCGTCGTGTCGAAGTCGATCAGCAAGGGCGAGGGCACCAGCAGCTACCGCGGCCTGGTGCAGATCCACGAGGGCGCGGAGAACGCCAAGTCGAACGTCGAATGCGACGCGCTACTGCTCGACGACACCTCGAAGACGAACACCTACCCCTACATCGAGATCGACGAGAAGACCGCGCACGTCGGGCACGAAGCGACGGTGTCGAAGCTCAACGAGGAACAGATCTTCTACCTCATGTCGCGCGGTCTCGCCGAGGACGAAGCGATGGCGTTGATCGTCCGCGGGTTCCTCGAACCGGTCGCCAAGGAGCTGCCGCTCGAGTACGCCGTCGAACTCAACCGCCTCATCGAACTCGAGATGGAAGGGAGCGTCGGGTAGTGGCGACGCTGACCGACAACCCCCTCCTCAGTGCGGGGGCGCTCGAAGCCCTGATCCGTTCCACCGGCGAGCCCGACTGGCTCGCCGAGGAACGGCGGGCGGCGTTGCGGACGTTCGACGCGACGCCCTGGCCCACCGCACGCGACGAGGCGTGGCGCTACACGGACCTGAAGCGCTTCGCCGTCGACGGCCTCGAACCGACCGACGGCCCCGCCGACGACGCCGTGTCGGAACGCATCCGCATGCGGATGACCGACTCCGACGCCGAAGGCATCCTCGTGCACAAGAACGGCTCCACCGTCGAGCGCCAACTCGCCGTCCGCGAAGCGGGCGTCATCGTCACCGACCTGCGCACCGCCGTCACCGAGCACGAGGACCTCGTGCGCGAGCACCTCTACGCCGCCGTCGACGCGCACGCCGGCAAGTACCACGCCCTCAACGCCGCCTTCTGGCGCGACGGCACGTTCGTCTACGTGCCCAAGAACGTCGAGGTCGAGCTGCCCCTCGGGGCGTTCACCAGCGCCGACCGCGGGGGCCTGTCGATGGGCCGAACGTTGATCGTCGCGGAGGACAACGCGAAGGTCACGTTCCTCGACGAATACACCAGCGACACGTTCGACGCGCGCCTGTTCCACGGCGCCGTCACCGAACTCGTGCTCGGCCCCGGCGCGAAGGTCCGCTACCTGGCGCTGCAGAACTGGGGCCGCAACGTCGCGCACATGCAACGCGTCGCCGCGAAACTCGATCGGGACGCCCGCCTCGAGTCGCTCACGGTCAGCGTCGGCGGGGACGCCGCCCGCGCCGAGGTCGAGTCCACCATGCAGGGCCCCGGCTCGGAGTCGGAGATGCTGGGGCTGTACTTCGGGGACGAAGGCCAGCACTTCGACCAGTACACCGTGCAGCACCACGAGGCGGACCACGCGTTCAGCGACGTGCTGTTCAAGGGCGCCGTGCGCGACGCCAGCCACTCGGTCTACAGCGGCGTCATCATCGTCGACGAGGGCGCGCAGAAGACCGACGCCTACCAGACGAACCGCAACCTCCTGCTCGACGACGACTCCGAAGCGGTCAGCATTCCCCAGCTGCAGATCGGCGCGAACGACGTGCGCTGCTCGCACGGCTCCACCACCGGGCCGGTGCCCGAGGACCAGCGCTTCTACCTCATGAGTCGCGGCATGCCGCCCGAGGTCGCCGAACACCTCCTCGTGACCGGCTTCCTGTACGAGGTCATGAGCCGCGTGACGCTGCCGAAGGCCGCGGAGTACGTGGGGCGCGTCGTCCAAGCCAAGTTGGGCGTCCCCGGCGTGAAGGAGAAACTGTAGTGGCGGACGTCGCGCAGCACGACGTCGGTGCGGCCGACGCCTTCGCCGAGAACAGCATCACCGCCGTCACGGTCGAGGATCGCGAGCTGGTGATCGTCAGGCAGGACGGGCGCTTCTACGCGATGCCCGACCGCTGTACCCACGCCAAGAAGCCGCTCCACGACGGTGAACTCGAGCCCGGTGCGATCACCTGCATCCACCACGGCGCGACGTTCGACCTCGAGACCGGCGCGGCGACCATGCCGGCGCTGAAGAAACTGCAGTTGTTCGACGCGACGATTCGCGACGGTCGCGTCGTCGTGACGATCCAGACGGCGTGACGTCGCGGGCCCCGCGCGCCCCCCGGGGCGCCGGGGCCTACCGCGCCACGCGAACGACCCCCCGGCCGCGCCGGGGGGTCGTGCCTGCGTCGGGCGCGCCGCCGCCGGGCCCCGTCAGTCTCCGTCCGCCACGGACCGCATCAGCACGCTCACGCGCGCCTGGACGTGGCGGGGCGCCAACCCCTCGCTCGTCTTGAAGCCGAGCCCCACGCGGCTGGGCTCGATCGCCAGCATCTCCGCGACGGTGCGTTGGATGGCGAGGCGGTGCGGCCCCAACTTCGGGCGGTCGAGCGTCACGACGCCCGCGACGTTCACGATCTCGACGTCCCCCGCCACGTCGTGCATCCGCTCCTGCACCGTCTGCAGGATCACCTGGCTCGCAAGCCCGGCGTAGTTGGGGTTGCTGGGCGGGAAGTACTGCCCGATGTCCCCGAGGCCGTAGCCCGACAACAGGGCGTCGCACAGGGCGTGAAGCAGCACGTCCCCGTCGCTGTGCGCCGCCGCCCCGACGGGGCTCTCCGGGATCTCGAGCCCCCCGAGGACGAGCGGCCGGCCGCTCTCCAGCCGGTGCGCGTCCTCGCCGAAACCGATGCGTGAGTCGCTCATGGGGCGGCAGCCTACCCGCTCGGGCGGCTTCGGGGTCAGTCGTTCGTGTTCTGGAGCGCCTCGGCCCACGTCGACGGGAGGGTGGCGGGGGGTCGCACGTCCTCGACGACCACCGGCCCCTCGTCCCCTTGGATCCCCAACCCGAGGTTGTCGAAGGGGGTCAGGCCCCACGCCCAGACGACGCCGTCGGCGGTACGGGCGTGGACGACCGACGTCGTGGGGGCGACGGTCGCCACGGGCTTGCCGCCGAAGTCCGCGGACAGCTCCTGCGGGACCGTCGTGGAGCCTCCGAAGGGCTTACCGAGCCCGAGGCTCCCGTCCGTGTCGCGGCCCCACGCCCAGACGTCGCCGTCGGCGTCGATCGCCCAGGAACTGGTGGCGCCCGCGATGACGCGCCCCATCGGGGCCGA
>JAVLCF010000036.1:10578-20197 GCA_031581195.1 Trueperaceae bacterium
TGGCCGACGGCGACGTCGGTGAAGGTCACGCCCCCGGGCGCGGGCACGCGGGTCGGCACGTCGAGCGACGTCCCGGCGTCGCTCCCCGAGACGAGCGTTCCGGCGTACTTCCCCCACGCCCACGCGTGCCCCTCGTCGTCGAGTGCGAGCGTCGTGTTGCCGTTCGTCGCGACGTCGACCCGCACGAGGCGGGTGTCGGCGGGGAGATTCCCATCGATCCGGACGCCCTTCGGCGCCACCTGCGTGGCGCCGGCCCCGAGAACGGGCGTGACCTTCGAGCCGCCCCAGCTCCATACCTGACCGTCGGACAGGACCACGACGCCGTGAAACGTCCCCACCGCGACGTCGGTGACGGAGGCGGGCGTGGACCAGGGGACGTCGAGCTCGAGCGGCACGACGTTCGTGAACGGAGTCTCGAGGACCCCGACGGTGCCCGGGGCCCCGCCAACCCACCCCACGAGCGCGCCGTCGCGCACGGCGAGGCCCGATGTGCCTCCGGCCCAGAGGTCGGTGACCGACGTGAGGTCCGACCGCGGAAGCACGTCGGCGGTCACGGTCGTGGTGACGTCGGGGTCCGCGACGGCGCGAACCGTGACGTCGCACGTTTCGGTGGACGACACGGCGTCCGGGCGGACGTAGACGAAGGTGTCGGACCACGGGCCGGAGGGCGCCGGGCCGAATACGTCCGAGGCCGACGGGTGAACGTCGGTGATCGACGGGGTGGACACGTCGCCGCACGACGCGGTGGCCGTGAGGCCTTCGCGCGCGCCCGGACCGGCCAACCGGACGTAGTGCGACCACAGGCTCCCGGCGAGCATGAGGGTAAAAGGCGGTCCGGCGGGTAGCTCCAGGCGGAGGGCGGGGCGCGGGGTGACGTCGACCGACGCGGCGGGCCCGGGCCCGGCGGCGTTCGCCGCGCGTACCGACAGCGTGACCTCCGTACCGTCGTCGAGGTCGGTGGCCGTGACGACGACGGCGCCCTCCGGCGTCGCGTCGCTGGCCGAGACCGCCGTCCAGGTGCCGGCGTCGGCCGCGTGCGCCACGCGGAGGTCGTAGCGTTCGATCGGCCGGCCGTTGGACGTGGGGGCGTCGAACGTGAGGCGGACGCGTCCGTCCCCGGGCGCCCCGGCCAGGTTCGTGGGGGCGTCGGGCGGTCCGAACGGGCGGAGCGTCGCGGTCGCCGCCGCACCCACCCCGGCCGCCGATCGCGCGCGGACCCGTGCCTCGTAGCGCACGCCGTTGTCGAGCCCGGACACCACCAGCGGGGGACCGACCACCCCAGCCGGACCGGCGGCGGCGTCGAAGGGGCCGTCGTCGAGCGACAGCTCGTAGCCCTCGATGGGGGCCCCGTTGGCGGCGGGAGGGTCGAACGCGAGGCGCACCCGGCCGTCTCCGTCGCTGACGGTGATCGCCTCCGGTCGTCCCGGAAGGTCGGGGTCGGCCGTGAAGGTCGGCGACGCACCGTCGCTCGGCGAGACGACCGTCCCGTCGCGCCGAAGCGTGACCCCGCACGCGCGTCCCGGAGGGAGGTCGGGCACCGCTCCCCGCATGCGCGGGTAGATCGCGTCGGCGTCGGCTTCGGGCCGGGGTGCCCAGCGTGCAGCGGCGTCGTCCTCCCGCGCGTAGGCGGGGTCGAGGACGGCGAGGTCGCACACGAGGAGGTCGGTGTCGGCGGTGAAGCGGCCGGTCGCCTCGAGGAGCGTCCCGGGTGCGCCCTGCGTGCTGGACAGTCCGTCGAGACGTAGGGTGGCGGGCCGTTCGGAGTCTGCGGTGCAGCCGGAAAGCAGGAACGCGGTAAGCAACGTACTGGCCCCCAACCATCGGAGGGAGCGTGGGTGAAGTCGAGTGCGCATCGGGTCTCCCATCGCGCACGGAACCTCTCACGTACGCAACGTAAGTGTGGCATACCTGCGGGGACGCGTCGACGGATGGAGGTGCGCCTCGCCCCCTACCACACCGACCCCGCCCCCGCCGGCGCGTCGCGACCCGTGAGATGATGCCCCGGATGTCGTTCCGCATCGCCGTCGTCGCGCTCGTCGCCGTGACCCTCGTTTGGGGGACCACGTTCGTCGTGGTGAAGGGGGCGCTCGACGTGCTCCCCGTCCCGCTGTTGTTGGCGCTTCGCTTCTCCCTTGCCGCGTTGCTCTTCGTCGGCGCGCCGTTCCGCCGCGACGCCGTCCGCCCCGCCCTCGTCCTCGGCCTGTTGGCGTTCGCCGGATTCGCGACGCAAACGATCGGTCTGTCCCTAACGACCGCCTCGAAGGCCGCCTTCATCACCGGGTTGTCGGTCGTCCTGACGCCCATGGTCGCGGCCGCCGGGATGCGCGCCCGCGTCCCCGGGCGCGCGTGGGCCGCCGCCCTCCTCGCGGTCGCCGGGTTGGGCCTCATGACGTTGCGCGGTGGGGCGGCGACGCCGCCCAACGCCGGGGACGTCTGGCTCCTGGGGACCGCCCTCGCGTACGCGCTCTACATCGTGTACCTCGGGCGGGTCGCCGACACCGCCCCCGCCCTCTCGCTCGCCGGGATGCAGCACCTCCCCATGGCGGCCCTCGCCTGGGCGTGGGCGTGGCCGCACCTCGGGACGCTCGCCGTCGTGCCGTGGGAGGCGTACGCCGCGGTCGTCTACCTCGCGGCGCTCGCCACGGCCGGCGTCGCGATCGTCCAGACGGTCGCCCAGCGGGTCGTCCCCGCCCACCTGGCGGCGTTGATCTTCGTCCTCGAGCCGGTCTTCGCCGCCGGGTTCGCGTACCTGCTGCTCGGCGAGCGGCTGGGGCCGGCCGGCCTGGCCGGCGCGGGGCTGGTGCTCACGGCGATGCTCGTCGCGGAACTCCGCCCCAAGCGGCGCGTGCCCGCCACCCGCCCGGCCGGCGCGCCGCCCGGCGACGCCTGAGCGGCCGGCCTACGACCCCTGCAGCAGCTTGTCGACGACCGTGCGGTCCTCGAGGGTACTGACGTCGCCGGCGACGTCCTCCCCCGACGCGACGCTGCGCAACAGCCTCCGCATGATCTTGCCCGACCGCGTCTTGGGGAGCGCGTCGGCGAAGTGGATCGCGTCCGGCTTGGCGATCCCCCCGATCTGACGCCCGACGTGCGCACGGAGCGCGTCGCGGAGCGCGTCGTCGCCCTGCCGCGTCCCCTCGAGCGTCACGAACGCGACGATCCCCTGCCCCTTGACCTCGTCGGGCCGCCCGACGACCGCGGCCTCCGCGACCGCCTCGTGCGCCACCAGCGCCGACTCGACCTCCATCGTCCCCAAGCGGTGCCCGGAGACGTTCACGACGTCGTCGACGCGCCCCATGATCCAGTGGTAGCCGTCGCGGTCCTTGCGGGCGCCGTCCCCGGCGAAGTAGACGTGCGGGATCTCGCTCCAGTACTGGTTGCGGTAGCGGTCGTCGTCGCCGTACACGGTGCGCAACATCGACGGCCAGGGACGCTTCAGCACCAGGTAGCCGCCCTCGTCGTCGGGCACCTCGCGCCCCTCGACGTCCACGATGGCCGGCTCGACCCCGAAGAACGGCACGCCGGCCGCCCCCGGTTTCGCGTCGTGCACGCCCGGCAGCGTCGTCAACATGATGCCGCCGGTCTCCGTCTGCCACCAGGTGTCGACGATCGGGCAGCGATCCCCGCCGATCACCCGCCGGAACCACATCCAGGCCTCGGGGTTGATCGGCTCCCCGACCGTCCCCAACAGCCGCAGGCTGGACAGGTCGTGCTTGGCGGGGTGCTCGTCCCCGAGCTTCATGAAGGCCCGAATGGCGGTCGGAGCGGTGTAGAAGACGTTCACGCCGTAGCGCTCCACCATCGCCCACATGCGGTCCGGCGTCGGGTGGGTCGGGGCGCCCTCGTACATCACCTGCGTCGCGCCGTTCAGCATCGGCCCGTACGCGACGTAGCTGTGCCCGGTGATCCACCCCACGTCGGCGGTGCACCAGAAGACGTCGTTGTCCTGCAGGTCGAACACCGTGCGGGCGGTCAGGTACGTGTACGTCTGGTAGCCGCCCGTCGTGTGCAGTACGCCCTTGGGCGTCCCGGTGCTACCGCTCGTGTAGAGGATGAAGCTCGGGTGCTCCGCATCGAGCGGCTCCGCGGGACACACGTCGGAGGCGTGCCGGGCCGCCTCGTGGTACCAGACGTCGCGCCCCGGCTCCATCGCGACGTCGTTCTCCGCGCGGCGCACCGTGATGACCCGCTCGACGCCCCCCACCCGAGCGATCGCGTCGTCCACCGCCGGCTTGAGCGGCAGGACGCTCCCGCGCCGGAAGCCGCCGTCGGCGGTGACGACCACCTTCGCGTCGGCGTCCTGGATGCGGTCGGCGAGCGCCTGCGCGCTGAACCCCCCGAACACGACCGAGTGCGTCGCGCCGATGCGCGCGCAGGCCAGCATCGCCATGACCGCCTCGGGGATCATCGGCAGGTAGATCGCCACCCGGTCGCCCTTCTCGACGCCCTGCGCCTTGAGGACGTTCGCGAAGCGCGACGTCTCGCGCAGCATGTCGCGGTACGTCAACACCCGACGGTCGCCCGGTTCGCCCTCGAAGAAGTAGGCCACCTTGTTCCCGAGGCCGGCCTCGACGTGCCGGTCGAGGGCGTTGTACGACAGGTTCGTCGTGCCGCCCACGAACCACTCGACGAACGGTTCGTTCCAGCGACGCACCTCCGTCCACGGCTCGAACCAGTGCAGCTCCGACGCCACCTCGCCCCAGAAGGCGTCGGGCTCCTCGAGCGAGCGGCGGTAGCGCTCCTGGTACTCCGCCCACGTCCCGATCCGGGCGTCCTCGCGGAAGCGTTCGGGCGGCGGGAAGCGGCGCTCTTCGTTCAGGACCGACGTGATGCGTTCCGACATGACGACCTCCGGGAGGCGACGTCCGCGCGCGCCGCGCGCGGCGCCTGCGGACCTTCGAACGATCGCGCGCCGCAGGCACGACGCGAACGACCGCATGGACGGCGAACGGCGCGAGGATACCGCACGCGCCGCCCGCCCCCCTCAGCGCGCGGTCGGCGGGCGCCCCGGTCCGCCGCCGCGCGCCGGGGTGCGCCACCGCCGGGGCACGCGCCACGCCTCGCGCGTGAACACGACGAATACCGCGACCACCTCCAGCCGGCCGGCGTACATCAGGAACGTCAGCACGACCTTCGCCGGCCCCGGGAGGACGCCGTAGTGCTCCATCGGCCCGACCGCCCCGAGGCCCGGCCCGACGTTTCCGAGCGCCCCGATCGACGCGCTGAACGCCGTCACGAAGTCGGCCCCCAGGAGCGCCAGGAGGGTCGTTCCGGTCGCGAACAGGCCGACGTACAGCGTCACGAACGCCGCGACCGAACGCAGGACCTCCTCCGGAACGGTGCGACGTCCGATCCGCACGGGCAACACCGCGCGGGGGTGCACCACGCGGCGCACCTCCCGCGTGGTGTTGCGCGCGATGATGATCCAGCGCACCACCTTCATGCCGCCCGCGGCGCTCCCGGCGCTGCCCCCGACGAACGCCAACAGCAACAGGATCGTCTGCGCGCGCGGTTCCCACGCCCCGAAGTCGACGCTGGCGTACCCCGTCGTCGTCAGGATCGACAGGCTCTGGAACGCCCCGTGCCGCAGCGCGTCGGGCCCGTACGCCGCGGCGGTCAGGACCGCCAGCGCCGCCGCCCCCGCGACGGCGACGGCGAGGTACGTCCGGAACTCCGGGTCGCGGGGCAGCAGCCCCGGCCGACCGGACCAGACCCGGACCTGCAGCGCGAAGTTCACCCCCGCGACCGCCATCAAGGCGATCGCAACCCACTGCACCGCCGGCCCGAACCCCTCGAACGACCGCGGTTCGGGACTGAACCCGCCCGCCGCGAGGGTCGTCAGGGCGTGCGCGACCGCGTCGAACGGCCCCATGCCGGCCCACAGGTAGGCGACGGCCCCGAGGACCGTCGCGCCGACGTACACGCGCAACACCGCCGACGCCGTCTGCCGCAGGCGGGGCGTGAAGCGGTCCTCGGTCGGGCCGGGGACCTCGGTGAAGAACAGTTGCCGTCCCGCGATCGCGAGTTGCGGGAACACGGCGATGAACAACACGATGATGCCGATGCCGCCCACCCACTGCGTGAAGGCCCGCCACAGGAACGTCACCGGCCCGAACGCCCCGAAGTCCCCGAGGGCCGTCGCGCCCGTCGACGTGAAGCCGCTCATCGACTCGAACAGCGCATCGATCGGGCCCATCGCCCCCGACGCCAGGTACGGCGCCACGCCCAGCCCGGGCAACGCCAACCACAGGAGCAGGACCGACGCCAGCGCCTCGCGGCGCGACGGCTCCTCCGCGGCGCGGCCCCACGCCAACAGCGGCCCGGCGAGGCCGGCGGCGAGGGCGGCGCCCACCGCGAACCCCGACACGGGGTCGCGTGTGAACGCCGCCGCGACCCCGAACGCCGCCAGGGCGACCGCCTCCGCCGCGAGCGCGATCCCGAGGACGCGCGGCACGAAGCGGCCCCGCCGCGGGGCGCCGGGCGCCCTCACGATCCGTCGGCGCAGTGCCGCTCGAGCCAGGCGGCGACCTCGCCGACGTTGTCGGGCGTCGTCACGATGAACAACCGGTCGCCGTGCTGCAGCGTCGTGTCGCCGCTCGGGATGACGACCTTTTCGCGGTGCAGGATCGCGCCGATCAACCCGTCGCGCGGGGCGCCCAGGTCGCGGATGCGGCCCACCCGCGCCCGATCGGGGTAGGTGACCTCCATGATCTCCGCGCGGTCCTCGATGCTGGCGAGGTGGTCGACCTCGTCGAGCCGAAGCCAGTTGAGGACCTCCTGCAGCGCCGCCGCCCGCGTCGTGAGGGGCGCGTCGATGCCGACGCGTTCGAACAGGCGGCGGTTGCGGGTCCGCCCGACGCGGGTGACGACCTTGGGGATGCCGACCTGCTTGGCGAGCAGGCTCGCCAGCAGGTTCTTTCCGTCGTCGTCGGTGACCGCCACGACGACGTCGGAGTCGTCGAGGCGCTCCTGCTCCATCAACTCGAGGTCGGTGCCGTCCCCCTGCAGCACCAGCGTGTCGGGCAACAACGTCGCGAGCTTCTCCGCCCGCGCGGGGTCGGTCTCGATCACCGTCACGCGCGTCTGGGGGCCCTGCAGGCGTTGCGCGACCATGAAGCCGACGTTCCCCCCACCGATCACCGTCACGCGCTGCGCCGTCCGGCGGGGCGCGAAGCGCGCCTCCACCGCGCGGACGCTGTCGCGCGTCCCCAGGAACACCGCCTTGTCGTCCTCGCGCAGCACGGTGGTGCCCGACGGCACGAAGAAGGTGTCGTCGCGGACGACGCCCGCCAGCAACGCGCCGCGCGGCACGTCGGCGTCGGCGAGCGGCACCCCGAGGAACGGATCGGTTCCCTCGAGGCGGTACTCGCGCAGGTGGATGCGGTCGTCGGCGAAGCTGGTGCTGTCCACCGCGCGGGGGGTGCGCACGATGTCGGCGATCTGCTTCGCCAACAGCCGCTGCGGCCACAACACCCGATCGATCGACATCCCCACCCGCGTCATCGCCCCCTCCCGCCGGAAGGCGTCGAGGTACCGCTGGCGGGAGACGACCGCCAACGTCCGGCCCGCCCCCAGGCCCTTCGCCGCGAGGCACGCCAGCACGTTCAGGTCGTCGCTTCGGGTGCACGCCAGGAACGCGTCCGCCTCCGCCACGCCCGCTTCGGTGAGGTCGTCGGGGTCGGCGCCGTTGCCGCGCTGGAAGCGCACGTCGAAACTCTCGAACGCCGTCGCGCGCCCCTCGTCCTGATCGAGGATCGTGAGGTCGTGCTCCCGGTGCAACGCCGAAGCGACCTGCACGCCGAGTTCGTTGCCACCGACCACCACGAGGCGCATGGCCGCCATCCTAGCCGAGCGGAACGCTCGGCGTCACACGCGTCGCGCGAGCGCCCCGCCGGCCGCGCCCGCCACCAGCGTCCCCAGCAGCCACGGCGTGAGGTGCCCCCACCGCACGAACGGCGTGACGTCCTCGCGTTCGGCGTAGCGGACGACCAGGGTGTCGCGCACGCCGCGCGGCAACTCCGCCCGGACGGTGCCGGTGGGGTCGACGACCGCGGTGATGCCGTCGTTCGCGGCGCGCAGCATCCAGCGGCGGGTCTCGATGGTGCGCAGCCGCCCCATGTCGAAGTGCTGGCGCGCACCCGCCCCCCGCGCGAACCAGGCGTCGTTCGTGACGTTGATCAGCACGTCCGCCCCGTCCGCCACCATCCGCCGTGGGATCGCGTCGAACACCGACTCGTAACAGACGTACGCGCCGACCGCTCCGCCGTCCCCCGGCAGCGCCGCCGGCCCCGGTCCGGGCACGGTGTTCTCCAGCATCGGCAGGCCGAACGCCGCGAAGATCGCGCGGTACAGCGGCGCCCACGCCTCGAGCAGCGGCCAGCGCTCCCCGAACGGCACCAGCACGTGCTTGTCGTAGCGCCCCCGGACGCCGCTCGCGTCGATCGTATACACCGCGTTCGCGCCGCCCCCCTCGACGCGGGCGCGCGCCCCCACCACGAACGTCGCGCCCGGAGCGGCCGCCTCGAGCGCCGCGCGGGCCGGCGCCCCGCGGAACCCCTCGAGCGGCGTGCGCAACACCGCCGCCTCCGGCCATACCACCAGGTCCGGCGGGGCGCCCTCCGCCGCCACCGCCGCTTCCGTCAACCCCAGGTGCACGTCGAAATCGAGGGCGCCGCCCGCCGCCCGCGCGAGCGGGTCGACGTCGCCCTGCACGAGCAGCGCCGTGCGGTCGGCGGTACGCACGTCGGCGCGCGCCGCCTCGAGGCGGACGACGCCGCCCCACCAGGCGAGCGCCAGGAGCGCGACCGCGAACGGTGGGCCCGCCCCGCGGAGGCGCGGGCGCACCCGCCCGCCGCTCCCCGCCACGCCCCAGCGGAGGCGGGTGCGCAGGGTCGGGCCGGAGCTCGGGGGCCCCACGAACGGTGCGGCGAGGGCGGCCGCCGCGACGGTCGTCAGCAACCCCAGCCCGGCCACGCCGACGACGTCCGCCCACTGCGCGACCGGCGTCGCGAGCCAGCCGTAGCCCAGCGCCCCCCACGGAAAGCCGAGGAAGCCGAGCCCGCGCAACCACTCGACGAAGATCCACGTCGGTGCGAGCACCGCCAGGGTGCCGCGCCCCGGACCGCCGACCGCGCGGGCGACCGCCGCGGTCGCGCCCCAGATCGCGGCGAGCGCGAGCACGAGGAGGGGGAACACCGCCCAGAACGCCGGACCGAGCAGATCCGAGAAGCTGGTCGGCAACCACGCGACGTGCAGCGCGAAGAACGGCACCGCGGTCGCGGCCCCAAGCCGGAAGGCGTCGCGCGGCCCCCGCGACGCGGCGATCAACGCGAACGGGACCGCCAGCACGAACGGCGCGATCGGTAGCGACGTGGGGGGCAGCCCGACGGGCGCCACCACGCCGCTCGCGATCGCCGCCAGCAGACGGAGCGACACGCGTCAGGCGGTCGGCCGGAGCAGCAGCCCGGCGAGGAGCGCGACGCGCCGGAGGGTGGCGTCGATGCGGACGTGTTCGTGGTGGGCGTGCGCGCCGTCCCCGACCGCGCCGAGCCCGTCGAGCGTCGCGACGCCGGCGGCGGAGGTGTAGTTCCCGTCCGAGGCGCCCCCGACCGACGTCTCG
>JAVLCF010000037.1 GCA_031581195.1 Trueperaceae bacterium
AGCAACCGCGCGGGGTCCGCCATCAGCACGCCGCTGACTTCGCCCTGCCCGATGATCGCGAGGCTACCCCGCCCCAAGCCGCTGCCGGCGAGCGCCTCGTCGACGTCGAGGAAGCGCGCGTGACGCCCGTTCAGCGTCAGTTTCGTGTCGCCGTCCCGATCGAGGCTCCGGCGGATCTTGTGGCGCGCCCCGTTCGCGCGGAGCTCGACCTCCACCTCGGCCCGCCCGAGCCGCTTCTTGCCGGCCGCGCCGTGGAAGATCAGGTCGGTCTTCTCCCCCGCCCGGAAGCTCTGCGCGCGCCCCCCGCCGGTCGCCCAGCGCAACGCGTCCAGGACGTTCGACTTGCCCGACCCGTTCGGCCCCACGACCGCGCTGATGCCCTCGGCGAACTCGAGGGTGACGCGATCGCCGAAACTCTTGAAGCCGTGGATCGACAGTCGCTCGAGCCGCACCCGGACCCCGGCGTCAGCCGCGCGCGAGGGCGCGCAACAGCTCCGCACTCACGTGCACGCCGCGGTGGAACAGGTCCACCTCGAACTTCTCGTTCGGGGCGTGCACCCGGTCGTCCTCGAGCCCCATGTCGAGCAGCACGACGTCCGCACCGAGCGTCGCCTGGAACTCCGCGACGACCGGGATCGTGCCGCCCGTCCGGACGTACGTCGGGTCGCGCCCGTCGACGGCCCGAATCGCCTCCGACGCGGCGCGCACGGCGGCCCCGTCGAGGTCGGCGAGCGCCCACGGGGCGGTCGCGTGCCGGATCACGTCGACCTCGACGTCGTCGGGCGCGAGCGCCCGGACGTGCGCCTCCAACGCGTCGGCAACCGCGTCGGGATCCTGGTCGGGCACGAGGCGGCAGGACACCTTCGCCATCGCCTCGGCCGGAATGACGGTCTTCGAGCCGTCCCCCTGAAAGCCGCCCCCGAGGCCGTTGACGTCCAGCGTCGGGCGGGCCCACAGGCGCTCCAGCAGCCCGCGGCCCGGCTCGCCGGGCGTCGCCCGCACGCCGATGCCCTCTCGGAACGCGGCTTCGTCGAACGGCACCTCCGCGAAGCGGGCGCGTTCGGCGTCGGACAGCTCGCGCACGTCGTCGTAGAAGCCGGGCACGGTGATGCGTCCGTCGGCGTCCTTGAGGCCCGTCAGGATCCGCGCGAGCGCCAGCGCGGCGTTCGGGACCCCCCCGCCGTACGCGCCGGAGTGCAGGTCGCGCGCCGCACTCCGGACGCGGACCTCGAGGTACGCCATGCCCTTCAGGCCGTACGTCAGGGTCGGGGTGGGGCCGGCCAGCATCGCGCCGTCGCTGACGACGACCACGTCCGCGGCGAGGGCGTCGCGGTGGGTGCGGATGGCGTCGGCCAAATGGAGACTCCCGACCTCCTCCTCCCCCTCGATCAGGAACGTCACGTTCACCGGCGTGTCCGGTTCGGCGTCGAACAGCGCCTGCACGCCCTTGACGTGCGCGAACACCTGCCCCTTGTCGTCGCTCGCGCCGCGCGCCACGACCGCGCCGTCCCGGACCGTCGGCTCGAACGGGTCGCTCGTCCACCCCTCGAGCGGTTCGGGCGGCTGCACGTCGTAGTGCCCGTAGATCAGGACCGTCGGCGCGTCCGCGTCCACCGTCCGTTTCGCCAGGACGGCGGGATGCCCGTCGGTCTCCAGGAGGCGCGCCTCGAAGCCGTGCTCGGCGAGGTCGTCGCGCAGGAACGTCGCCGCCCGGCGGACGTCCCCGGCGCGGGCGGGATCGGTGGAGACGGACGGGATGCGCAGCAGCTCGAACAGCTGCTCGACGTGCGCGTCGCGTCGCTCGTCGAGCAGGCGGGTGAGGGGCGTCGTCATGGCGCGGAGGCTACCACGCCCCTCCCCCACCTCCGCCGGCCTCCCCCGGTGCGCGTCGCGCCGTCAGGCGTCGTCGTCGCGGTCGTCCTCGGGTGGGGGCGCTTCCGACCCCTCGCGGTTCATCTCCCGCGCCAGGTCGTGAATGACGGCGGGGAGCGCCCCGCGCACGCCGCCCATGCGCTCCTCGAGGCGGCCCTGCAGGTGCCCGATGCGGCGCTCCATGTTGGCCTGCAGGTCGTCGAGCTTGTCGCGCAGCTTGATGATCTCCTCGACGCCGGCCAGGTTCACGCCGAGCTCCTGCGTCAACCGCCGGATCTCGCGCAGTTGCTCGATGTTGCGTTGCGAGTACAACCGGGTCTGGCCGGCGCTGCGACTGGGCTCGATCAAGCCCTTGCGTTCGTACAGCCGCAACGTCTGCGGGTGCATGTCGACGAGCTCCGCCGCCACGCTGATCACGTACAGCGGTTTGTCCCGGTCGACGGCGGCCTCGCCGCCCTCCTGGACGTGCTCGCGCGGAAGTTCGCGGTCCGCGTCGTCGCTCACGATGGGCCTCCCTCACCGACCATCTTGTCACGGACCCAGCGCCCGAGGCCACGCCACACCGCGTGCCGGACCCGCACGACCAGGTCCTCCCCCGCCAACCCCCCACCGGGCACCCGCACCGTCGCGCCGTCCGGCGTGCCGGGCGGCACCCCGACGTCCGCGCCGTGCAGGGCCGTGCGCACCCCCTGCCGCGCTTCGCGCGGCGTGACGGGCAGGTCGGCGTGAATCTCGTCGCCGACCCGCTCGACGTCCGGCGGGAGCGCCACCTCGACGCTCACGCGGGCGTCGCCCGGCGGCGCCCCCACGCCCCCGAGCCCGCGGAGCCGCAACACCGTTCCGGGGCGGACCCCGCGCGGGATGCGGACCTCGACGCGGTTGCCGCGCCGCTTCCCGGTGCCTCCGCACGCCGGGCACTGCCGCCCGTCCTCGTCGAGTCGGGACCCGCGACACACCGCGCACGTCGCCACGCCCGGGATGCGGACGGTGGTGGTCCCCCCCGTCCGCGCCAGCGCCCAGGGGATGCGGACGGTCGCGTGCACGTCCTCGCCCGGCAGCAGCCCCTGCTGCCGCATCATCGTTCCCATCGCCCCGAAGAGCGCGTCGAACACCGCGTTCCCGGTGCGCGGGACGCCCTCGCTCAGGTCCACGCGCAGGTCGGCCTCCTGGAAGACGGTGCGCCAATCGACGTCCCCGAAGTCCGGCCGGGCGCCGCCCGCCGCGGCACCGCCGCGGTCCACCCACGCCCGCTTCTCCGGGTCACGCAGGGTGGCGTACGCCTCGCTGGCGGCCTTGAAGCGTTCCTCCGCCTCGGGGTCGCCCGGGTTGCGGTCGGGATGGTCGCGCATCGCCCGCTTGCGGTAGGCGGCCTTGATCTCCGCATCGGTCGCGTCGCGGTCGACGCCGAGCACGGCGTAGGGGTCGCGGGGGGCGTCGGGCACGGCCACATGCTACCCGCGCCGGGGGGCGCGCCGCGTCACCGGGGGCGCCGGCGGCCCGTGCTACCTTCGCGCTGGAGGTGAGGCCCGTGACCCGCCACGCACGCGCATCGCACGGGACGCCCGGAGGCGTCCGCCGCCCCGCGTCGCCGTCCCCCCGAAGGACGGACGCTACCGCCCGTCCCCACGTTCGTGCAGGCGGCGGGCGCGCCGTGCGGCGGACGCTGCTCGCCGGCCTCGCGCTGGCGTTCCTGGCCGGCGGCTGCACCGTGACGTTCGTCGGGGGTGAGGGTGTCGGCGGCGAGGGCGCCAGCGCCGGCGTGAACGGCATCCTCGCGGTGTTCGAGCCGACGCGGGGTCCGGACGCGACGTACCGGCGGGGGGACGACGTCGCCTTCTCGCTTCGTTCGCGCCGCGACGGGTACGTGACGTTGAGTCGCCTGAACCCCGACGGCGAGGTCGCCGTCGTCGCCCGCAACCTGCGGGTCCGGGCGCACCGCACGGAGGTGCTCGACGGGTCGCGGGACGGGACCCGGTTCGTGGTCGGCGGTCCGCGCGGCTGGCATCGGGTGCGGGCGAGCTTCTCGCCGGAGCCGGCGTCGACCGCCACCGCCCGCCTCGAGGGGCGGTTCGGGGAGGGCGACTGGACGGCGGCGTTGCGCCTGGACCTCGCGCCGTTCGAGGTGACCGACGTCGCCGAAACCGCGTTCTACGTGCGCTGAACGGCGCCGACGTCGGCCGAACCTCCCGCGTGCGGTATGATGGCGTGCGGTACGAGGGAGGTCCCGGCTTGGCAGGTCACAACAAGTGGTCGCAGATCAAGCGCAAGAAGGCGGCCAACGACAAGCAACGCGGCAAGATCATCAGCAAGCACATCCGCGCCATCCAGAGCGCGGTGCGCGAGGGGGGCGCGGATCCGTCGTCCAACCTGGCGCTGAAGAACGCGCTCGGTGGCGCCCGCGCCGACGACGTCCCCGCCGACAACATCGAGCGCGCCATCGAAAGGGCGCAGGGCGGCGAGGGCGCCGCGGCGTTCGACGCCGTCGCGTACGAAGGGTACGGCGCGGCCGGCGTCGCGTTCCTCGTCGAGGCGTTGACCGACAACCGCAACCGCACCGTCGCGGAGGTCCGCCACGTCTTCACGAAGCACGGCGGGAACCTGTCGGGCTCCACCGCGTGGCAGTTCGAACCGATCGGTGCGTTGCTCGTCGCCCCCGCCGACGAGGCGATTCAGGAGGCGGCGATCGACCTCGGTGCGACCGACCTCGAGGTCCAGGACGACGGGATGCTCAGCGTCACGACCGCCCCCACCGACCTGTACGCCGTCGCCGACGGTCTCGAGGCGAAGGGCGCGCGGGTGGAGGCGGCGCAGCTCACGAAGGAACCCCAGACCCTGACCGCGGTCGACGACGCGGACGCCGCCAAGGTGCTCCGCATGATCGACGCGCTCGAGGAGCTCGACGACGTGCAGAACGTCCACACCACCGCCGACCTCTCGGCGGTGGACGACGAGGTCTACGCAGGAGGTGCTTCGTGACGACGGACGTGACGCGGGACGCGTTCCCGACCCTGGCGTGGACGGACGTCCCCAAGGTCGGGGCGCCGCAGATGCAGCAGGCGGTCTCCCTCGCGACCGGGAAGTTCGGGTTGGACGCCCGCGTGCTCGTCGAGCACACGGGCCGGAACCTGGTCGAGTTGGCCGAGGCGCACGCGCCGGAGGGGCCGGTCTTGGTCGTCGCCGGGCGCGGCGAGAACGGCTCCGGGGGCCTCGCCGCCGCACGCCTGTTGGGGCTCCGCGGGCGTCGCGTGTGGGTCGTGCCGACGCACGAGGCGGACAACTACAGCGGGACGCCCCGCGAGCAGTTGGAGCTCCTCAAGCACGTCCCGAGCGTGCGGGTGAAGACGAGCCTCCCGAAGATGAAGTTCTCGGTCGTCATCGACGCCGCGATCGGCACCAGCCTCGAGGGGCCTCCCCGCGGCCGGACGTTGGACGTCATCACCGTCCTCAACGCCATGGACGGCGGTTGCACGCTCATCAGCGTCGACGTGCCGACCGGCGTCAGCGTCCCCGATGGGGACGTGCCGGGCGAGGCGGTGCGGCCGACGATGACGTTGGCCGTCGCGCTGCCCAAGGGCGGCGTCGAGCCCGGCGGCGTCGGCGGACGGGTGTTCGTCGGCGATCTCGGGTTCCCGCCCGGCGTGTACGAAGCGCTCGGCCTCGAGCCGGTCACCTGGCCGTCGTTCGTCACCGAACTCGTCGACTGAGGCGCGCGGTGCGCGCCCATGCGGGCGGCCCCGCCGAACGGCGGGGCCGGGTCGTGTGGTAGGCGCGGGCGGGATTGAACCGCCGACCTCTACAGTGTCAATGTAGCGCTCTCCCACTGAGCTACGCGCCTGCGTCGTGCGCCCAACAACCGCGGACATGTGGAGGCGCCGACCGGATTCGAACCGGTGAATGGAGGTTTTGCAGACCTCTGCCTTACCACTTGGCTACGGCGCCAAGGCCTGAAAAGCGTAGCCCACGGCCCCTCCCCTGTCAACGGCATGGATTCGTTCCGGACTTCTTGGACGTCGACGAACGGGCCGCGTGAGCCGGCGTGGACCATCGACGTTCGCGTCCCCGATGCCGAGTGGGCCGGCAACGCGTGCAAGCGTGCGCGCGTGCTGCGTTCCGGGCCGGTCACGCTTGGCAGCGACGAGGTTGCGACGGCTGTGCGTACGCGGGGCGGCGGCAAGGTTGCGTGTCATCTCGCTCGGCGTCGCAGCAGGGTTCACCCGCTGGCGGTGTGCCGCCCGGATCTCCGTGCGGGATTGGGCGCTGCCACGACCCAATCGAGCGGGTCCATCGCGGCGCGGGTATCGCACCATCGAGCGATGGCTGCCGGTGTGTGTGTCGCTCAGGCGTTCGCATGCAACGCGTCAGTACCGTCTCATCCGACCGATGGACCGAACGGCGCGTGTCGTCCACCCGTCAACGGTTGTGCATAGACGGCCATGCCGGTCGGCGCTGCCCACGTGATCTACGGTGCCGTGATGGCCGAGGACCGTCCGGCTCCATGGGGGTTGAGTGGTCAACGGCCACGAAACGCGTGGGTGGCTCCGCGCATCGCGCGAGAAGCCACCCATGGAGGCGCAAGGGGCGGAACCCCTAGCGGATTCGCTCAGTAGCTCGCTGCGGCGAGTCCGTTCCACACGTCCGCGACGTACACCGTGTCGTCATCAACGTACAGGCCGGTGAGATTGGTGCCCGGAAGTCCGTTCGCCGTAAACGTCGTGAACGTAGTCCCACCATCCGAGGAAACCGATAGTCCACCATTCGTCGTAACGTAGATGACGCCGTCGTGCACAAAGACCGTTCTCGCATAGTTCCCGACCGGGATTTCCGAGTTGACGTAACTAGCTCCATCGTCGCTCGATACGCTCAGGTATGGAGTCGTGGCCGATCCGGTAGCGACGTATAGCGAACCCTCATGCACGGTGATGTCAGCGACGTGTGTCCTCTCGAGGCCAGCCGTTCGGTTCTCCCAATTCGATGGATCCGTCGTGGACGCGACGGCGAGGCCCGAGAACGTGCCCGCGTAGATGGTGCCGTCCTGGACCCAAACGCTCAGCGCATTGTTCGAAGGGAGTCCGTCGCCCGTCGTGTAGGACGTGAAGGTGTCGCCTCCGTCCGTCGAAATGCTGATCCCTCCACCGTACGTGGCGGCGTAGATCGTACCCTCTTCGACGAAGACGTCTTGGACATTGTAGCTTCCCAGCCCATTGTCCTCCGTGAAGTTCGCACCACCGTCCGTGGAGATGCTCAATCCTCCGGCCGTGGCGGCGTAGATGGCGTTCCCCTCGACGAACACGTTTGCGACCGAGATGCTGCCGAGTCCATTGGTGTATTTGGTGAAGTTGTCACCTCCATCCGTCGAGATGTACACACCACCCGAGCTTGCGATGTACACGGTGCTTCCTGAAACGAAGAGGGAGTTCACCATTTTCGTTCCAACGTCCAGTCCAGTCGCGGCTTTGCTCGTGAACGTCAGCGTGGTCGCGTCGAACGTTGCTGAGATTTCGCCCGAGTCTGCGGCGTGCGTGACGTCGTTTGCATCTACGAGGGTGAAGCTGTCTGCATCGATGCCGTTAAGCGTGTAGCCGCTCTTGGGCGTGACCGTGATATCCGCTGTGTATTCCGTGAGGATGCGGAACGTGGCGTGGTTTGGCGTCCATTGAGCCTCAGCAGTGTATTCGGTCGTACTGATGGAGGTCATTGGCGTTGCGCCGACCTGAGCCGCCGTCAACTCGTCTGGAAGTGCGAGCAGATTGATGGTGGTGTCGGTCGCAGGGAACTCGGCGGCGACGTCGCCGGATTCGGCATCGTGGGTGACGGTATCGGCGTCGCTGACCGTGAAGGTGTTCCCTTGGACGCCGGCCAGCGTGTAGCCGGTCTTCGGTGTGAGTGTGAGCGTGGCGGTGTACGCCGTACCGTCTTGGAACGGATCGTGCGCGGGGCTCCAGGTAATGCTGCCTGCGTACTGGTCGGTATCGACGCTGGAGGCGGGGGTTTGCCCGGTCACGGGTGCCGTGACGTTGGGGATGGCGAGCAGGTCGATGGTGGCGTCGGTCGCAGGGGAGGTGGCGGTGACGAGGCCCGCATGGGCGTCGTGCGTGACGGTATCGGCGTCGCTGAGCGTGAAGGTGTTCTCTTGGACGCCGGCCAGCGTGTAGCCGGTCTTCGGTGTGAGTGTGAGCGTGGCGGTGTACGCCGTACCGTCTTGGAACGGATCGTGCGCGGGGCTCCAGGTAATGCTGCCTGCGTACTGGTCGGTATCGACGCTGGAGACGGGGATGCCTCCGATGGCGGGTGGCGTGACGTTGGGGATGGTGAGGATGTCGATGGTGGTGTCGGTCGTAGCGAAGGTGGCGGTGACGATGCCTGCATGGGCGTCGTGCGTGACGGTATCGGCACCGCTAATCGTGAACGTGTTGGCGTCGACGTTGCTGAGCGTATAGCCGGTCTTTGGCTCGAGGGTGAGGGTCGCGGTGTACGCCGTGTTGCCTTGAAACGGGGCGTCGTCGGGGTTCCAGGCGATGGTACCGGCGTATTGGGTGGTATCCACGCTGGAGACGGGGGTGTGCCCGGTCACGGGTGCCGTGACGTTGGGGATCGCGAGCAGGTCGATGGTGGCGTCCGTGGCCGACTCCGGGGGTGTATCGACGGGAGGATCGGTCGACGAGGTCGTCGCTTCGAAGATCGCGTGGAGGATCCCGGAGTTCGCTTCGTGCGTGACGGTGGCGTTCGCAATCGTGAAGCGGTTCGCTGCCACGCCATGCACGGTGTACCCCGTCGCGGGTTCGAGCGACACGGTGGCTTCGTAGACCGTATCGATGCGGAATGCGGCATCGCTGGGGCTCCACTCGATCGATCCGGTGTACTGCTCGGTTTCGAAGGTGGTGATGGGTGCGCGTCCCGTGATGGGCGGGGACACCACGGCGAGCCTCAGTTCGTCGATGGTGCGTTCCGTGCCGGGGAAGGTGGCGATGATGGTGCCGCTGTCCGGATCGTACGTCACGGTGGCGCCTTCGATCGTGAAGGCGTCGACGCCGACACCGTGGAGGGTGTACCCCGGCTTGGCTTCAAGCGTGATGGTGGCGGTGTACGCCGTCTCGTTCCGGAAGGTGGCATGGTCGGGAGTCCAGGTGATGGTGCCGGTGTACTGCCCGGATTCGATGCTGGTGACGGGAAGGCTTCCTACCGTGGGTGCCGCGACGTCGGGGACGTCGACGGCGGTGATGGGTTCCGGTCGTTGGGCGTCGCGGGCAAGCATGTTACATCCCGTGAGGGTAAGCAAAACGCCAACGACGACGATAGGCCATAAAGGTTTCGGGCTAGTAATCATATTCACGATTACATATATACCACGACACCGGTAAAGGGCGTTAATTTAGCGCCGCGCAGCACCCGATGGCCCCCCACACCTACCGTCCCCACCTCAGGCCATCCCGCCCTACCCGTCCGAACACCTCCACGGCAATAGACCGACACGCGTGCGCCTCCGCGCGTGGGGGGCCCTTCGATGCGCGCCGAACCCAATGCGAGGCCACGCGGGCGCCCCCGCACGAGCGTTCGACGCGCCGCGTCGTGATTGCAACGAAGCTGACGCGTGACGAAGGTTCGGCGCACGGCCTACGCAGCCACGCGAGGTATACGCCCGGCGCGCACCGATACACTCACCCCATGCCGGATGCACCCAAGCGGTTCGCTCACCTCCACCAACACACCGCCTACAGCCTCCTCGACGGTGCCGCCCGCATCGACGACCTGATCCGCTGGGTCGCCGAGGTCAGCCCGGACGACCCGACGGTCGCCATGACCGATCACGGCAACATGCACGGCGCCGTCGAGTTCTACAAGACCGCCGTCAAGCACGGCGTGAAACCGATCCTCGGGTTCGAGGCGTACGTCACACCCGGCAGCCGCTTCGAGCGGCGCAAACCCAGCAGCACCCTCGACGGCGGCTTCTTCCACCTGACGCTGCTGGCGAAGAACATGACCGGGTACCGCAACCTCGCCAAGCTCAACAGCCGCGCGTGGCTCGAGGGCTTCTACATGAAGCCCCGCGTCGATCACGAACTCCTCGCCGAGCACGCCGAGGGCGTCATCGCCCTCACCGGCTGCCTCGGGGCGCAACTCCCGCGCACCCTCCTCGACGTCGGCGAGGAGGCGGGCGAGGAGGTGCTGCGGCAGCACCTCGACATCTTCGGGGAGAACCTCTTCGTCGAGCTGCAGGATCACGGCCTCGAGGAACAGAAGATCCTCAACCCGCAACTGAAGGCGCTCGCCGAGCGCTACGGCCTGGGGATGGTCGCCACGAACGACGGGCACTACGTCCGCAAGGAGGACGCCAAGGCGCACGAGGCGCTCCTCGCCATCCAAACCAAGACGACGCTGTCGGACGAAAGCCGCTTCAAGTTCCCCTGCGACGAGTTCTACGTCAAGACGCCGGACGAGATGGCGGTCGCCATCCCCGACGCCGCCTACCCCTCCGCCCTCGACAACACCGTGACGGTCGCGGAGATGTGCGACGTGCAGCTCCCCGTCGGCGACGCCCGCGTCTACCAGATGCCGGAACTGCCGATCCCCGAGGGCCGCACCCTCGCCGAACAACTCCGCATCCAGACCTACGAGGGCCTGCTGCAGCGCTACCCGCACGCGATCGACGAGGCGCTCCTGCGCCGCTACGCGCACGCCGCCGACGCGCACGCCGGCCCGCTCGGCGTCGACGCCGACGCCGCCCCCCTGGGCGACGTCCTGCTGCACCTCGCGCGGGCGGGCGAGCGCGGGCGCACCCCGAAGACCGAAGGCCAGACGTACGACGCGTTCGTCTACCCGCACCTCGACGCCCTCCGGGACGCCCTTCAGAGCGACGCGAGCGACGCCGACCCCGCCCCCCAGGACGACCCGATCACGATCCTCGCGCGCGCGGAGTACGAGCTCGGCGTGATCATCGCGATGGGGTTCCCCGACTACTTTCTCATCGTCGCGGACTTCATCAACTGGGCGAAGGACCAGGGAATCGCCGTCGGTCCCGGCCGCGGCTCCGGCGCCGGATCGATCGTCGCGTACGCCATCCGCGTGACCGACATCGAACCGCTGGCCTTCGGGCTGCTGTTCGAACGCTTCCTGAACCCCGAACGCGTCAGCATGCCCGACTTCGACGTCGACTTCAGCGACGCGCGCCGCAACGAGGTGATCGACTACGTCCGCGCGAAGTACGGCGAGGACCGCGTCGCGCACATCGCGACGTTCGGGACGATGGCCTCCCGCGCGGCGATCAAGGACGCCGCACGGGTGATGGAGGCGTCGTTCGCGGAGGCCGACCGCGTCAGCAAGCTCGTCCCCACCCTCTTCGGGCGGTCGGTCCCCATCGCGCAGGCGCTCGAGGAGGTCCCCGAACTGCAGGAGGCCTACCGCGGCGGCGCGCGCGAGTACGTCGACGTCGCGCAGTCGCTCGAGGGGCTCACGCGGCACGCGTCGGTGCACGCCGCCGGCGTCATCATCTCCCGCGATCCCGTGCAGGAGCTCGCCCCGGTCTTCCGGAGCGGCGACGGCCCCGTCGTCGCGCAGTACGACATGAGCTCCATCGAGGACCTCGGGTTCCTGAAGATGGACTTCCTGGGCCTGCGCACCCTGTCGTTCATCGAGGCCGCCGTCCGTATCGTCGTAGCGACCCGCGGCGAACGCCTCGACCCCACGACGTTCCCGCACGACGACGCCGCCACCTTCGAGCTGTTGTCGCGCGGCGACGCCGCCGGCGTCTTCCAGTTCGAGTCGGGGGGGATGGTCGACACCCTCAAGAAACTCAAGCCGCGCCGCATCCAGGACCTCATCGCCGTCTCCGCGCTCTACCGCCCCGGACCGATGGAGAACATCCCGACCTACATCCGTCGGCACCACGGCCAGGAGGAGGTGCGCTACGACGAGTACCCCGCCAGCGCCGCCCTCCTCGCCCCGATCCTCGAAGAAACGTACGGGATCCCCGTCTACCAGGAACAGATCATGCAGATCGCGCAGGCGGTCGCCGGGTACAGCCTCGGCGAAGCGGACCTACTGCGGCGCGCGATGGGCAAGAAGAAGGTCGAGGAGATGGAGCGGCAACGCACGATCTTCGAGGCCGGCGCCGGCGCCAAGGGCATCCCCTCCGAGGAAGCCAACCGCATCTTCGACCTGCTCGAGGCGTTCGCGAACTACGGCTTCAACAAGTCCCACTCCGCCGCCTACGGCGAGCTGTCGTTCCAGACCGCCTACCTCAAGGCCCACTACCCCGTCGAGTTCGCCGCGGCGCTGTTGACGGTCGAGCGGGGCGACAGCGACAAGGTCGCGGAGTACGTCGCCGACACCCGCCGCATGGGCATCGAGGTGCTCCCCCCCGACGTCAACGAGTCGCGCGGCGACTTCACGCCGGTCGGCGGCGTCGTGCGCTTCGGCCTGCACGGCGTCAAGAACGTCGGCGACGCGGCGGTGGAACGCATCGTGGAGGAGCGCGAGGCGCGCGGTCCGTTCCACGACCTGTTCGACTTCACCCGCCGCATCGACGCCACCCTCGTCAACAAACGCGCGCTGGAGCACCTCGTCAAGGCCGGCGCCTTCGACGCGCTCGGCGACCGGGGGGCGCTGCTCGCGAACCTCGAACCGGCGCTCAAGTGGGGCGCCGCCCGCCGCGAGAGCCACGCGGCGGGACAGATGGCGTTGTTCGCCGAGGAGGAACTCCTCCCCCCCGCCCTGACCCCCGCGGAGCCGCTGAGCGACCTCGACCGCCTCCGCATGGAGAAGGAGGCGTTGGGGCTCTACATCAGCGCCCACCCGATGGGTTCCTACCCCGGCCTCGCGGAGGCCGCCAGCTGCCGCGCCGCCGACCTCGAAACCTGGCTCGCGGAGCAACGCGCGGCCGGCGCCACCGGCGGGCGGCTCCGCGTGGTCCTGTCCGGCATCGTGCAGAACGTCGCGAAACGCCCCACCCGGAAGGGCTCCATGATGGCCCGCTTCGAGGTGGCCGACGAATCCGGTGCGCGCGAGGTGGTCGCCTTCAGTCGCGTCTTCGACGCCATCGCGGCGCACCTCGAGGAGGACGCCCCCGTCGTCCTCGTCGCCGAAGCCTCCGAGGAGGAGGACGCCGTCCGGCTCGTCGCCGAACGCCTCATCCGTTGGGACGCGCGCGGCGCGGTGCCCGAGGTCGCGGTCCTGCACTTCGACCCGTTCGAGATCGGCGAACACCAGCTCCTCGAGCTGCGCAGCCTCCTCGACGAACGCACCGGCACCACCCCCGTGCAGCTCCGCTTCCGCTCCCCCCGCGGGCACGTGACGTGGGCGGCGGAGGGGGTCCGCGTCGACCCCGGCGCCCTGAGCGACCTCGAGGCGCACTGTCCCTGGCTCACGACCCGCGTCACCGTCGACCGCGCCCGCCTCCTGGCGGCCGAGCGGCCGGCCCCCCGCCGCGGGGGGCGCGAGGACGGCGGCGACGCCCCGTCGCGCGCCGACGTCCCCTTCTAGGGCCGTGGGGTACCCTCCACCGTCATGACGCCCGCCCGCTTCGCCCTCCTCAACGCCGTCGTCGCCCTCCTCGTTGGCGGCGCGTGGATCGCGTCGCGGTCCACCGACCCGCCCCCGCGTGACGCGACCGCCGCGCCGTCGGCGGCGTCCGCGACCGACGCCACCCCGGAGGCCGCGGAGGGGACGGGGCCCGCCGCCAACCGGCCCCTCCCCCGCGTCGAGGGGTACGAACCGGTGCCCTTCGTCGCCGACGCCCCCGTCCGCACGTTCGAAGCGGCCGACGACGTCCTCGAGGCGGACCTCGAGTACGTCGCCGTGCTCGAGACGACGAACGGCACCGTCCACCTCGACCTGTTCGAACGCCGGACGCCCGCTACGACCAACAACTTCGTGTTCCTGGCGTTGCACCGCTTCTACGAGGGCGTGCCGTTCCACCGCGTCATCGACGGCTTCATGGCGCAGACCGGCGACCCGACCGGCACCGGTCGCGGCGGCCCCGGCTACCGCTTCGACGACGAAATCGCGGACGGCCTGGCGCACGACGCGGCCGGCGTCGTCAGCATGGCGAACGCCGGCGAGGACACGAACGGCTCGCAGTTCTTCGTGACGTTCGGTCCGACCCCGTGGCTGGACGGCGCCCACACGATCTTCGGGCGGGTCGTGGAGGGCCTGGACGTCCTCGAGGGCCTCACCCGGGTCGAGCCCGGCACCCCGACGATCATCGCGCCCCTCGACGGGCCCGCCCGCGACCTCGCGGAGCAGGGGGTGGACGCCGCCGACGTCGACGGGACGGTCCGCGCCTGGCTCGAACGCGAGCTCGGCGCCCTCCCCGACGGCGACGCCGCCTTCGAGGTCGGCGGGTTGCGCGGCGTGCTCGGCGCGTCCGACGGCGCGCCCGCCCTCGGCCTCTTCCCCGACCCCGACCGCCTCGTCCGCGTGAGCATTCACGCCCGCCCCGCACCGGAGGATCCCTCGTGAACGAACCCACCCTCGTTCCCCCCCACGAAGAGCGCACCACCCGCTTCGAGGCCGCGACGCCGGTCCTCCAGCCGGGGACCGCCTACCAGGCGGACCTCGTGACGAGCGTCGGCACGATGCGCCTCGATCTCGAGCAGGACCGCGCGCCCGTCACGGTGAACAACTTCGTGTTCCTGGCGCTCCACCGCTTCTACGAAGGCGTCGTGTTCCACCGCGTGCTCGACGGCTTCATGGCGCAGACCGGCGACCCGACCGGAACGGGGCGTGGTGGGCCCGGCTACCGCTTCGACGACGAGTTCCACCCCGACCTGACGCACGACGGCCCCGGCGTCCTCAGCATGGCGAACGCCGGCCCGGGCACGAACGGCAGTCAGTTCTTCATCACGTTCGGCCCCACCCCGCACCTCGATGGGCGCCACGCGATCTTCGGACGCGTGACGCAGGGCCTCGAGGTGCTGGACGCGTTGACGCGGGTCGACCCCACGAAGCCGGGCGGGCCCGACCCCGACCGCATCGAACGCGTCGACGTGCTCGCGACCGAATCCGCCTGACGGCGGCGTCCGCCGCGACCCTCAGGCGATCGGCGCGATGCGGGACGCGCGCGCGTCGCGCGCCGCCTTCAGGTGCGCGACGAACGCGTCGAGCGCCACGCCCTTCGCGTCGGGCTCCTGGCGACTGCGGAAACTGACCTCCTGGGCGGCCTCCTCCGCGTCCCCGACCACCACGACGTAGGGCACCTTCAACAGTTCCGCATCGCGGATCTTCGCGTTCATCCGTTCGCTGCGTTCGTCGATCTCCACGCGAACGTCGGCCGCGTCGAGCGCCGCGCGCACGGTGTCGGCGTAACCGAGGTGCCGGTCGGCGATCGGCACGATCCGCACCTGCTCCGGCGCCAACCACAACGGGAAGTCGCCCGCGTAGTGCTCGATCAGGAACCCGATGAGGCGTTCGTGCGTCGAGAGCGGCGCGCGGTGCAGGCACAACGGTTGCTTCAGGGTGCCGTCCTCCGCGGCGTACGTCAGGCCGAACCGCGCGGGCTGCGCGAAATCCACCTGGTTGGTCGCCAACGTGAACTCCCGCCCGATCGCGCTCGTGATCTGCACGTCGATCTTCGGGCCGTAGAACGCCGCCTCGTCCTCCGCCTCCACGAACGGAACGTCGTGCTCGGTGAGGACCTTGCGCACCATCGCTTCGGTCCGGAGCCACAACTCCGGTTCGTCGACGTACTTCTTGCCGAGGCCCGACGCGGCGTGCTTCGACAGACGCATCTCGTACGTCTCGATCCCGAACAGCTCGAAGTACGCCCTGTACAGATCGATGACCGCCAGGAACTCGTCCTCGAACTGCGCCTCGGTGCAGTAGACGTGCGCGTCGTTCATCTGCATGCTGCGGACCCGCATGAGGCCCATCAACGCCCCGGAATCCTCGTAGCGGTAGCAGGTGCCGTACTCCGCCAACCGGAGCGGCAGCTCGCGGTAGCTCCGCGGGCGCGCGTCGTAGATCTTGTGGTGGAACGGACAGTTCATCGGCTTGACGAAGTACCGCACGTCGTCGAGCTCCATCGCCGGGTACATCGCGTCCTCGTAGTACGGCAGGTGCCCGCTCTTGAGGAACAGGTCCTCCTTGCTGAGGTGCGGCGACCGCACCCGCCGGTAGCCCCCCTTGCGCTCCATCTCCTTCGCGAGCGCCTCGATCTCCTCCACCATCACCGCGCCTCGCGGCAACCACAACGGCAGGCCCGGACCGATCTCCTCGTCGAGACGGAACAGCTCGAGGTCCTGCCCCAACCGCCGGTGGTCGCGCTTGCGGGCCTCCTCGACCTGCCACAGGTGGTGCTCGAGCGCCTCCGCCGTCGCGAACGCCACGCCGTACACGCGCTGCAGCATCGGACGCGTCTCGTCGCCGCGCCAGTAGGCGCCGGCGACGCTGGTCAGCTTGAAGTGCGGCGGGATCGCGCCGGTCGAGGGGACGTGCGGACCGCGACACAGGTCCGTGAAGCCCCCCTCGCCGCCCTGCTCGTAGAAGCGGATCGGTGCGTCCTCCGGCAGGTCCCGAATGAGCTCGAGCTTGTAGGGGTCCTCCACCGCCTCGTAGCGCGCCAACGCCTCGTCGCGCGGCAGGACGTACGTCCGCAACGGCATGTCCCGCTTCACGAGGGCGTGCATGCGCTCCTCGAGGCGGGGGAGGTCGTCGACGCTCAACGGTCGGGGGAGGTCCATGTCGTAGTAGAAGCCGTGCTCGATGACCGGTCCGATCGCCAACTTCGCGGCGTCCGCCGGGTAGCCCTCCTCCACCAGCAGCTCGCGGACCGCCTGCGCCATGACGTGCGCCAGGGTGTGGCGCGCCAGATCGATCCAGTCGTCGTCGCGCTTCGTCAGGATGCGCACCTGCGCGCCGTCGGGAACCTCGCTCATCAGGTCGGACAGGGCGCCGTTCACGACCGTGCCGAGCGCCGCCTTGGCGAGCCCCGGCCCGATCGCTTCGGCCACGTCGCGGCCGGTCGCGTGCGCGGGCACCTGCAGTTCGGTGTCGTCGGGAAGGGTGACGTGCATGACCATGGAGGCTAGCACGTCGCCCCCCGCGGTATTCTCGCGGCGATGCAGTTGATCGCCGTGCTCGGCGCCACCCCGACCGCCCACGCCCTCGCCCGCCACCGCGACGAGCGGGGACGCTACTGGCTGCACCCCGTCCCGCACGCCTCCGTCGAGCAGGCGGTGCCGGCCCTCGCGTCCCTCGGGTTCGCCGGCGCCCTCGTGTTCGGCGCGGACGCCCGCCGCGACGCGGCCCGCGTCGCGACCCGCACCGCGCATCACGTCGGGCCCGACGGCGGGGACGTCGTGACGGTCGTGGGCGACGCGACCCTCGTCGATACGGTCGGGGACGCCGCCGTCGTCGACGGCCTCCGCCACGCCGGCTGGGATCCGCGCGGCGCGCGCGTGATCGCCGTCGGCGACGACGCCGGCACCACGTCGCTGCTGGCGGAACTCGCCGCCGCCGGCGCCGCGGAACTCACGGTCGTCGGTCGCGACGCCCCCGCCGCGGAGCACGCACTGCCCGCCCTTCCCGCCGGCGCGCGCGGCGCGGCGCTCGCGACGCGCGACCCGGCGTTGCCCGACCTCCTCGCCCGCGCCGACGCCGTCGTGCGCGGCGAGGACCTGCTCGCCCCCCAGGGCGCCTGGTTCGGGCCGCACCTCACGCTGGTCGACGTCGCCCCCGACCTCGACGCCGACTGGCGGCGGGCCGCCCGCACGGCGGGCGCCGCCACCGTCCCCTGGGCGGACGTCGAAGCGCACCGGGTCGCCGCCGCCGTGCAGGCGGTCCTCGGCGAGCGGGTGGACGCCGCCCCCTTCCTCGACGTCCTCCACGCCACGTGAGGCCGGCCGTGCGCACCCTCCTCGCGGCGCTCGTCGCGCTCGGCCTGCTGGCGGGGCTCGCGTCGGCGCAGGCCCCCACATGGACGTTGCCGGGGGCGTGGACGCCCGCCACCGACGACGGCGTCCGCATCGAAGCGCCCGGCGCGACCGCCACGTTCCTGCCCGGCCTCGGCTGGAGCGGCGCGACCGGCCCGCCCCCCGAGCGCGACGACGCCGGCAGGGTCGTGGTGGCGGCCGCCACCGTCTCCGCCCTCGACCTGCCCCGCGTCACCGCGGTCCGAAGGGGGCTGCAGGGCAGCACCGTCCGCGTCGTCCTCGACGTCGCCGGCCTCGCGGCCGGCACCGCCGACCTCCCCGCCGACGCCGCCGCCGACGTCGGTCCGGACGCGCCGTGGCGAGCGACGCTCCCGCCGCTCGCCCTCCCCACGACGTCGCGCGACGGCGGGGACGACGTCCGGGTGCGCCTCGCGCACGACGACGCCGCCGGCACGACCCGCCTCGCCGTCGATGCCCCCGAGGCGCGCCTCACCGCCTTCGCGCTTCCCGCTCCCCTGCGCTTCGTCGTCGATCTCGCACCCCCGACGGTCGCCCGGGGCGACGGGGACGGCGCTTCGGTGCCGGGCGCCCCGGGGGTGACGTACCGGACGTTCGACGCGGTCGGCGCGGCGGGCGCGACGACGGTGCACCTCGTGTCGATCGAGCCGGGCGCGGCGACGTTCGAGGTCGCCGACGCCGCCGGGCGCGGCGCGCCCGTCGCGACCCTCGCCGACGGCGCGGTCGCGGCGATCAACGCCGGGTACTTCGTTCCGAGCGACTTCCGCCCCATCGGCCTGCGCCGCGCCGACGGCCGCCTCCTCGCCTGGCCCTCGCGCGGTCGGGCCGCCGTCGGCTTCGCCGACGACGAGGTGGTCATCGCCCGCGCGGAGGTCCACGCCCGCATCCTGCGCGGTACCGACGTCCTCGCGGACGTCCGGACGCGGGGCGGCCACCCGCTCGGGTGGAGTGCGCAGGCCGGGCTCCGCGTCGGGTCGGCGCGGCAGGGCGCCCTCACGCTCGACGCGCGCGGCGTGGTGACGCGCAACGGCGTGGGCCCCGTCACGGTGCCGGACGGCGGGTCGGTGCTCACCTACCAGCCGGAACTCCGCGCGTTGGCGCTCGTCGAGCCCGGCGAACGCCTCGAGATCGACGCACGCCTCCTTCCCGCCGCCCTCGACGGGGTGGCGTGGGCGGTGGAGGCCGGCCCACTCCTCATCGAGGGCGGTCGGCCCGCCTTCGAGCCCGAACGCGAAGCGTTCGCGCGCGGCGTCCGCATCCTCGACGCGCCCACCCAACAGGCGGGGCTCGGGGTGACGCCCGACGGCACGGTTCTGCTCCTCGTGGCGGAGACCATGGTGGCGGAGGACCTCGTGTCGGTCTTCGGGACGCTCGGGGCGGAGGCGGCGTTGCGGCTGGACAGCGGGGGGTCGGCGACGCTGTGGACCGGGGGCCGAACGGTGAACCGTCTGGTGGGGCGCGCCGTGGAGAGCGCCATCGTCGCCTACCCGAGCGCGACGGCGGACACCGGCCGGTAGCCTGTAGGCATGCCCCCGACGCCGCCTCCGGCGGCCGACGCCCCCCTCGATTGGCACCAGCGGACCCTCGCGGCGAGGCGCCGCGCGGTGCGCGCTCGGCGCGCAGCGTGGGCGTGCGCCGGCGCGGCCGGCCTCGCGCCGGCGCTCGCCTTGGTCGCGCCGGTCGGGCTCGCCCTCGCGGTCGCCGCCACCGCCGCACCCTTCGCCGCGCTCGCCGCGGCGCTCGCGCCGGTCGCCGGGGCGGAGGCCTGGATGCGCGCGCGGACGGCGGAACGCTTCGATCTCGCGTACGACGTCGCGCTCGAAGCGCCGCACCGGGACGACCCCGAGGGGTGGTGGCGGACGACGCGGGCCCGCGTGGTGCGCGACGCCGCCCGCACGCCCCTCCCCCCCACCGACCGTAGCTGGTACCGACCGGTGGCGCTCGCCGTCCTGCTGGTGGCGTCCACGCCACTGGCCGGGTGGGGCGGCTCGGCGCTGCAGGGCGCGCTTCGCGCCGACGGGCCCGCTCCCGAGGGGCGGGCGGCGGCGCCCGAGCCCCCG